>JBLIIJ010000013.1:0-54537 GCA_047635055.1 Cyclobacteriaceae bacterium
CAAATGTAGAATTATTAGATTTTTCATTTGGTGGTGTTGTAGCTAGTGCGATTTTGGATGCTGCATCTTCTTCAGCGCTAAATAATGGTGCTGATATAGATGTTTCTGATAGTGACAATTATATAACCTTTGACGTTGATATATCTGGGACTAGCGCTATTGCAGTGACTTATGATGGCAGTCTTGGAGATAATGCTGTATTTATCAGAGATGCAGCAGGAAATGGGGCGGTAGTAGGCGGAACAAGTGATATTGACCTTGCGCCACCATATTTTTTAAGTAGTACATTCTATGATCATAATGGAGATGGAGAAATAGAGGAAATTTTATTAGAGCTCAGTGAATCTGTAGATAATGCAAGTTTTGAAGTTAGAGATTTTTCACTAGGAGCGAGCTTTGAAGAAAGTACTAACTCCGTTGACGGTGTTCTAAATGAAAATGGCGCTGCTTTAATTCCTGCAACTAATTCCATTGATGCGACTGATGCAGATCAATACGTGACTTTGGTAGTAAATATTGCTGGTACTGAGCCAGTGCAAATGATTTATGTTTACGATAATAATTCCACAAGAGTACAGGATGCCGCAGGAAATGGTGCATGGGATAATTCCAGTATCTCAACAATAGATAACGCCACTCCACGCATAACAGAGGCTAAGCAGTATGATATTGATCTTGACGGAAGTATTGATCAAATATTATTAACCTTTACAGAACCAATGTCTGAAAATTTAGGTTGGTTTAGCTCTTTTGAGATAAATGACTTTACCCTGGGCAATAGCTTTACAGGTGCTTCGAATAACGTATTAAGTGTAATTAATTCTGCAACTGCATCTGGACAAAACGCTACCGATCTGGGTGACAATGATCAGTTTATCACAATAAGTGTTGCTGTCGATGGATCGGAAGGTATAAGTGTGTTGTATAATCAAACGGGAGTTTCTAATATCCAAGATGCTTCAGGAAATGAATTGATAGATAGTTATAATATCGGTTCTGGAGCTACATTTGGAATAATTGTCGATAATGCCGCTCCTCAATTTTACAATGCGTATTTCTTCGATCATGATGCGATCGGAACGGCTGGAAGCGGAAATATTGATGAAATAGTTATTGAGATGAGTGAGCCTGTGTCTGTAGCTAACGTTATAAGTTTAGAATTTTTGATCGATTCTGGAACAGCTATAGTATCCGATGTACTTAATGAAGTTGGGGCAGCAAGTAATCCTTCCATAAATACTGTTGACCAATCTTCGACAGATCAATATTTCACATTAGCGGTAAATGTTACTGGAACAGATCCAGTTGATGTTGATTATACAGGTAACTCCTTAAAAGACATTAGCCAAAATATTGTTGAAAATACGGAAAGCTTTAATGACATAGATTTGGCAGCACCCGTAATCCTTCAAACGTTTCAATATGATACTGATTTGAATGGCCATATTGATGAAATTGTCTTGGAGTTCACAGAGTCTATGACTAATGCTTCTTTCCATGAAAGTGATTTTATATTAGGCGTTGGGTTAGATGGCATTGCGAGTACTTCGCTAGCGGTCTTAGATCATAATACGGGAACAACTCCTGCTATTAATACTTTAGATGCCACTTCAAATGATGCCTATATCACCTTGAGTGTTTCTGTTAACGGAACGGCTGCTGTTAGTATAGATTATGATGTTGCTGGGGAAGGCACGTTGGAGGTCGAAGATTTGGCATCAACACCCAATCAGGCAATAAACCAATCCTCATCAAATAATAGTGATGAAGCTTTACCTGTCTTCTTTGATGCAAGCCAATTTGATACTAATAGTGATGGGAATATTGATCATATAGTTTTCCAGATGAGTGAAAGTTTAGATTATACCAAATTCAAAGCAGCAAATTTTGATCTAGGAACTGGGCTAAATGAGGTAGAGAGTATTGCTAATCAGTCCATTGCAGCAAATGGAGATAATGATGACTTGAATGATGCTGATAACTATGTCACAATGGAGGTAGATGTCACAGGAACTGCGGATGTTTCGGTTGCTTATAGAGTCTCAACTGGCGCTGAAGTACAGGATTTAGTTGGAAATAGGGCGTCAAACAATTTGAATATTACAACAATAGATGAAGCACCGCCATTGGCTTTATTTGCTAGACAGTTTGATACGGAGATACCAATAGGTAGTGGAAATATTGATCAGATTATTGTTGAATTCAGCGAAAACTTAGATTTAACAATTTTTCCAACGGAAATAGTCGATTTTGTCTTAGGTGCAGGATTGGTAAGATCAGTAGATAATACGACATCAGATGAGTTTGTGATTCTGACAGTAGAGGTATCAGGTACTGATGATATAACAGTCGCTTATAATGGTATAGCTGGTTCAGTCCAGCTAAGTGATGGGACAAACAATGCCTCGGAAAATGAGTCAATTAGTGCTATTGATTTAGCGTCTCCAGTATTCGTAAATGCTTTCCAATATGATGAGACAGCCGATGGGAATATTGATGAAATCGTTTTTGAGATGAGTGAGAATGTGGATTACAACACATTTGAATCTGCGGATTTCATATTAGGTACCGGCCTTAATGGCGTTCCAAGTTCCGTTACCGGATCAGTTGGAGCCACAGCAAGAAATGATGATAATGGAGATGCTAATGATAATTTCGTAACAGTAGAAGTTATTGTCAATGGTACCCAAGATGTTACCATAGCATATAATCCAAATGGCGCAGGGTTGTCGAGAGTTCAAGATTTAGCCACCACACCAAATCAAACGATAACTAATGCTAGCATTCTTACAACAGATGCAGCACCACCATTGGCTTTATTTGCTAGACAGTATGATACGGAGACACCCATAGGTAATGGAAATATTGATCAGATTATTGTTGAATTCAGCGAAAACTTAGATTTAGCAACTTATCCAACGGAAACAGTGGATTTTGTCTTAGGTGCAGGATTGGTAAGCTCAGTAGATAATACGACATCAGATGAGTTTGTGATTCTGACAGTAGAGGTATTAGGTACTGATGATATAACAGTCGCTTATAATGGTATAGCTGGTTCAGTCCAGCTAAGTGATGGGACAAACAATGCCTCGGAAAATGAGTCAATTAGTGCTATTGATTTAGCGTCTCCAGTATTCGTAAATGCTTTCCAATATGATGAGACAGCCGATGGGAATATTGATGAAATCGTTTTTGAGATGAGTGAGAATGTGGATTACAACACATTTGAATCTGCGGATTTTATATTAGGGACCGGTTTAAATGGCGTTTCAAGTTCCGTTACCGGATCAGTTGCGGCCACATCAAGAAATAATGATACAGGAAATGCTAATGATAAGTTCGTTACGATGGCTGTCTCAGTTAACGGTTCAGATGATGTTGTTGTTGCCTATAATCCAAATGGCGCAGGGTTGTCGAGAGTTCAAGATTTGGCCACCACACCAAATCAAACAATAACTAATGCGACCATTCTAACAACAGATGTGGCAAAACCTGTCTTTTATAACGCCCGTCAATACGATCAAGCGCCTTTGGATGGAGATATTGATGTAATAGTCATTGAGATGTCAGAAGGAATAAGCTCAAGTTCATTTGAAACAGGTGATTTTACTGTAGGTATTGGTTTCGATGGTACAGCGAGTACTGTTTTATCTATAAATAATTTCACAAGTTTAAATGATGATAATTCAGATACAGATCAATTCGTATCTTTCGCTGTAAGTATTAATGGAACAGATGATGTAAGTGTTAACTACAATTCTTCAGGGGCATCAGGGGTAAGTACGCAGGATTTTTCAAGTAATGAAGCGATTGATGGATCCATTAATCCTGTAGATGAAGCCATTCCACTAGTTGTAGGTGTAGGAAGTTCAACAGGCGATGGATCTTACATGAATGCTGACGTAATTGCTATAGAACCTGTGTTTACTGAGAATGTCATCGTAAATACTGTCGGTGGTGTACCAACAATTAGATTAGAAACTGGACCAATTGACCGTACTGTTAGTTATACATCCGGTTCTTCTTCAGAAATACTGACATTCAATTATACGGTTGAGGTTGATGATAACTCTACTGATTTAGATTATCTAGCAATAGGTTCTCTTTCATTAAATGGTTCTTTAATAGAGGATAATTCGGGGAATAATGCGCTATTGACACTTTCAAACCCAGGAACTGCCAATTCTCTAGCTGCGAATCGAGCTATAATTGTTGATGGAATTTTGCCTATTATTCAAACAGCTTGGCAATACGATACTGACGGGGACGGAAATATCGATGAAATAGTCATTGATTTAAGTGAAGAGGTCGATGAAACAACTGCTCAAACTGCAGATTTCTCATTATCAAGTGGTACAGTTGATGCTGTGAGCTCATTGGTTTCTGGTAACATAGCTAATGGATTAGATATTTCAGATAGTGACGAGTACTTGACCCTTGAGGTTTCTGTGACAGGGACTGCAGCTGTGACTGTGGCGTATTCCAAAGGTACGCTTACTGATATTGCTGGTAATTTGGCTAATTCGATACCCTCAATTACTGTAAACGATCAGGCTGTTCCAGTGATTTCAAACGTCACTTCAACGACACCCGATGGAGCCTACAATGAAGGCGATATCATTCCAATAATATTCACACTTAGTGAGTCTGTTAAAGTGAGTGGTACTCCACAAATAACGCTTACAACAGGTGATACAGATCAAATAGTTAATTATTCTTCAGGAACAGGTACCAGCACCTTATCATTTAATTATACCGTGGTTGGTCCGACGGCACCAAGTATTAGTGATGGAGATAATATACTTGATCTTGCTTATCAAGATGGAACGTTGACCGCTGGTATCTCTATTCAAGATCAATCTGCTAATACCAACGATTTAACTTTGGCGTCTTTACCCGTTTCAGGAGGATCAGGCTCTTTAAGTAATAATAAAAATCTGGAGATTGATACTACGATACCAGCTCTGGAGTCGATAGGTTCCATGTCAATAAAAACGACTATTGGGACAGATGGAATTGCAAAAGGAAATGACCCCAATGATAATGGAAGTGATCTAGCTGACATTGTGGTTATTACGATGGATTTTAATGATAACCTTCTGTCATCGCCCACAGTAATTGTAAGGAGTGGTGGATTTTTCATCAATAATACAGTGGCACTACAGGAGCTAAATGGTACGAATGAAGTGTGGACTGCAACCTTTACTGTGAATAGACTAGATGCAGATGGTGCCATTACTTTTACAGTGGCGTATACTGATAAAGCTGGAAATCAAGGAATAACACTTGAAGCGTCTGATACTGATGGAACATCAATTATCATTGATAATACAAATCCGACAGTTTCTTATACGGTCGTGAATGATCCAACATTAAGTGATCCATATATTTTAACAGCTAAATTTTCTGAAGAAATGGTGGGTCTGACGATTGACGATTTCACTGTTACAACATCAAATGCTTTATTGAATAACCTACAAAACACGTCTGGGAATACATGGACCTTAGATGTGAACCCTTCGGACACGCAAACTGCCGTAGTAACAGTACAATTGAATGATGATGGGGCTACAGATGTAGCTGGAAATACCATTTCTGCAACAACATTAACAACCTTGTTTGATGATCAACCACCAGTCTTAACGACGAGCAATAGTATATTCGGTCAAGCTCTTACGTTGACCGTTAATCAAAGTGAAGTCGGGGAGATTTATTATGCCATTTTCAATGATGGAGAAACAGTGGATATTGATAATGAAGCTATAAAAGCCCAAGCAACTGGGACTTTGACTACAGCACGTTTGGCTGGCGTGGCTAATGGACTCACTGATGCTGTAGCTAATTTGAACTATGTAGTAAGCGAGACTTTACCAGAATTGAGGGTAAATTATGACTTAAAAATTGTCACTGAGGATAAGGTAAATCCAACTTTCAATTTATCACAACCAACCGAAATTGATATTACCTCTGGTGGGATTGTTATAACCGCGCCAGAACTAACTGATATTTGTTTAGAGGGGGATTACTTCAATCTCAATGACATTGTATTAACCGAGACTATATCGACAGATTTTGTTAGCAGCAACTCTTTGGGCCGAACGCTGAATTTGGCACTTCCTGATAATTTTGAATTCAATACATCTGTAGGTACTGTAACGGATAATGCAGGAGATGTAAATGTTGATAATTATACCATAAGTTATATTGGTACTTCGACCTTGGTCATTACTTATGATGTGCCCACAACAAGTCTATTGGATATAGTGACTATAAGTGGTTTAGAGATAAGAGCGCTTGGTAATAATACAGTTAATAATGTCCAAGTTGTTCGTTCCGGAGGAACGGGAACTATTTACAGAGCCAACCTTGGTCAGTCTGTTGATCTGAATGAGAATTTTGCGACCATTTTTGCGACCCTTTCAACAGTAGCGCCATTTGATGCCATGCAGGTTGATATACCAAGTACAACCAACCCATATATTAATGAAAATGATTCAGGAATTCTTGGTGATGAGAGTGGGGATGGCGTTACCGTTTATAATGCAGATGCAGCTAATTTGCTAACATCAACTCCATTTACAGTTAATCTTATTAATGTTGGCGATAGTGTGAAAGTTTACACTGATGCAAATCTCACATCACTTCAAACTACGTATAGTGCAACTCTAGCGTCCGATACCTACTCTCCTTCAGTAGAGGAATTATTAGGGGCTGATGCTGCAACAGTTGATATGGGTGTTAATACTTTTTGGATTACCACACAGAGAGGAACCACCGTTAACTCTTGTGAAAGTGCAGCTACCTTATATAGCGTTGCGATTATTAGGACGGAAAATAGTGCTAATACGACTGCATTTTCCTTGAAAAATAATATAGGAACGAGGCTAACTTTTTCTTTTCCAACTTCCGGCCATACAGGAACAATATTTTCGGGAAATGGATTGAGTGGCAAAAAGAATACTGCTGCATTTAAAGAAGCAGGTGAAAACGGATCATCCATTCAGTTCATCCCATCTGCTGCTGCAAACGAAGTAACGACAGAAATAGTGACATATACCTTAACTAATAGTACGGGAATTGAAGCTAATTATGCTATTCGATTTTATTTGACTGAATCAGATATTGTATTGGCTAGTACAAATTCTTCTGGGGCTTATCAAACACGAACGTATTGTCAAGATGAAGATGTGGTGGAATTATTAATGACAACTCCGCAAGGGATAAATGTAGAAGGAGCAGATACACCAGACCCAGATTTCTTGACCATTCGTGTATACGATTACAGTTCTGGGGCGCGTGGAGTATCCTTGACCAATACAGTTTTTACAAACGCGCCTGATACGATCTCTGGTGCAACAAATACAGCTGGATGGATATTTGATCCGGCTTCTTTGAACGGTACTGCGCCTTTGATAGGAAATAGATATCGGTATGACTTAGAATTTGTTTACGTCATTCAGGATGATCTTACCGATCAGGAAACGGAACTCGCTATCGAGATTGTTCAAATATACCGATTACCTACAGTTGAAATTACCAACTTTAGAAACACGCTTGTACTTTCTGATTCGGCCTACTATTCCAATGATGATGATGCATTCGAAATCTCAGTGAATGTTACGTACAATGATAGTTCAGCTGTAGTAACCGATGAGTTTAACATTGATAGTTATGATATCTACAAATATGATGGGGAAGAATATGTATTAGAAGCTACAGTTTTGGATGCTACTTTTAATCCAGCCGACCCCAATAACGATGGTACTTCTTATCCTGAGAGTGAGGAATTAGGTTTATATAGAATTATTTATACTACAGCTACAGAAGGAGACGCGCTTTCACCTCAAACATTTGCGCCTCCGGCATGTAATAGTACAGATACTGTAGATTTTGAGATATTGGCAATACCAAATTATCCAGGTATAATGACAGATAACACATCAACTGACATCATTGCTGGTGTTACGGATGGAGATTCGGGAAACGGTTATTTGTTAGAGTATTGTGAAGGAAGTATCATTGAATTTTTAAGTGTAGACCTTTCTTCTTTTGGTACTACTAATGTTTTGGTAAGATGGTATTCAGATTCATTACGCAATAATGAAATCTCCAACAATGTCAGTGGCGATAATAACGAAGTAATCAATATTGCCAACCAGTTTTTTGGGGGAAACACGGAACCAACGGGTAGACAATCTGCCAGATTCTATTACAGTATTACTAATAATACAAATTTGAAAACTGGGGTAAATGGGGCTAATAGCACGTCAACAAAAATGGGTTCTGAGTCCGAAACCAATAAGGTGTTTGTTCAAGTTTATCCAGATCCTTCATTACCTGTTGTAGTTGGGCTTAATAATGCCACCAATGAGTATCAGTATACTGATAATTCGCGTAACAGCTTTAATAGTGCAGAATTAAGGGATGAATACTACTTTGAATATTGTGTTGCAGATGGAGAAATTGTTACCCTAAATAATGTTTTAATAGATGCCTCCCTTGACCAAAACCAACCAACAGAAAGTTACTTTATTTTGTATAACGTCAACTTGGCGGCTGTTGATAGTTTCCAAACAATTAATGCTAATACTGAGTACGCCATTGCTAATCTTGACATCACAAAATTGTTAGATTATTCACCAGCCGATAGTACTTCGGTAGTGTTCTATTTATCACAAAGGGATCATGATAATAATTATCCTGATGAGGCGAATCAATATGTAGGCTGTGAGTCTAGTTTGCGAAAATTTAATATTGCAATTAATGTTATTCCTGAAATCCCAGACGCAGGTAGATTTTCTGGTGGATACAATAATATTGGTGTCGTAGAATATTATTTATGTAGTGGCGATGCTTTGTCCGATATTTCTGCTCCTACAACTCAAATAAGTGGTAATCAATCCTATACTTGGTACAGACAAGTTGGTTTGGGTGTTGGGGATTCAATTACGACTACTGCGTTTAATAACAGATCTATCTCGATGAATGATTTGTTGAAAAGCGAAGATTTCGTGGATTTGGATACAATGAATTCAACAAATGCAACATTGACTTATTCTTATTATGTGACTCAAACATTTCGTACCAACGTACAAACTGGATTTAGAGGATGTGAAAGTGATTATACGCAGGTTAACGTAAATGTAATACCTGATCCTACGGCACCACTTGTCCAAGATACGTTGCGCTATGAAGAAAGCTTTTGTTCAGGAACGACTGCAGGAGTGTCATACACGGTGAAAGTTAATGAAGGCGCAGAGTTAAATATTTATTCTGCTTCCGAAACGCAATTTGAAGGAAAGACATCTAGAGGTACTTTAATTGAAACTTTGACAGATGCTGATGAGAACGGTTTAATAACCATTACTTCTGATAATTTGGGAATCGGTACATTATCAGAGACGGTTGTGTATTTTAAATTATCTCAACAAACCAATATTGAGGTAGATGGATCACAGTTTGATGGTTGTGAAACAGAGATTCAGGATATGTCTAGAATCAAGTTGTATGTGTATAATTTGCCTGCAGACCCTTTGCTTGCTGATGAAACGTTATATTATTGTGATACTGATAAGGATGATATTGCGGCGGTGATTGCCACTAATGTCGAAGAAGGTGGTTTTGTTCAGTGGTACGATAGAAATGATAACTTATTGTTTTTAGATAATAATGAAGATAGTTTAACAACATCAACAATTTTAGCAGGACTTCTGACCCTTGATGGAAGTCATAAAAGTGACAGCACCTATCTATTCAAATATCTGCAGCGAACAGATGTGGGTGCTGGAGTTTCAGCATTCGAAGGATGTTCGAGTGTTGGTGTTGGCACAAGGGCGCTTTCCGATACATTAAAGTTTACAATATCAGTGGTACGTACGCCTAATATTTCTGAAGTGCTACTAGATGTAGATGGATCAAGATGTGAGTATGAGTTTAATAATTCAAGCACATTTGTCGAATTCAGTGGTATTAAAGATTGGTTGGGTGCGTCATCAGATAAAAACAATCAAAGCAGTATTAATTATTTCTCTTTCTGGAAAGTGGCTAATCCAATTGACCCTCTAACGGATGCGTTTACTAATGGTAGAGAGATAATAAGGGCAAATCCCAAAGAAGAAGGAACATTCACCATTGACATTAACTCACTTATTAAAGGGGATGGAAAGGATGATAATAATATTTCAGAGGATTCTGTGCTCAACGTGTATATCACGCAGACAGTAGGGCAATTAACCAGTCAAAACTTTGCGGGATGTACCAGTGAGATAAAATTGGATACGATGAATTTGTATCCAGAACCTGCAGCTCCGGAGTTTTTGCTGACTACAGATCTTTTAAAATCAACAGAACTAAACGTTGATAATGGTAGTAGAGTCATTAATGCAAGTGGAAGTGATCAAGATTTGTCATGGTCTAATTATACCTATACCTTCTGTGATCAGTCTGATGCAAGCGCAGACGTATTTACAATTGCTTTGCCAAATGATGATGAACGCTATGTCTGGTATGATAATCGAAATGCCGGTGAAGCGAAAATTGACGCAAGCTTGAGAAGATCAACACTGAGTTTTACGGAAGCTTCTGGATCTGAGCTACTCACACGTTTGGAAATTGAGGAAAACAATAGTTATGTAAATGCGGGGAGACAATCATTTTTTGTAACAACCATAAGGAAAGGCTGTGAAACTCAACAATTAAACCGTAATGAAATAGAGGCTGTGATTGGAGAAATCCCAGATCCTGTGTTCAGATGGTCGGGTTTGACAGCATCTCTAAATAACACGCTCCTTGAAATTAAAGATGATAATTTAAAATCTAGAAATTTTGAAGATTCTGTGACGTCAGTTCGAGTAATTATAAACGGATTAGATAGTCCACTAGAGGTGGATGAGTCCTACGTATTTACAAAAGAGGTATTGTCTTTCACTGATATTGACTCTTTGATATTGACGGAGGCTTTTCCTACTCAAAATTTCATAGCTGGTGATTATGAAGTCTCAATCTCCATGACCTCTTCTCCAACTTGTACCCAGTTTAGTTATGATGTGTTAGATAGTACGCGTTTGATGACCTTATTGCCAACATTTTCCCTTAGTACGGTTGATGGGGATTTAGTAAATAATAGGTATGATGAAGACTTTGAGGCAATAGATTCAGGCTGGTTGATTGATCAACGTGATTATAATACTAATGGGTACCAAGATAGGTCCATAAATACGGGCTCGTCTTGGATCAATCAAAATGGAAGAATTGAAACTTCAAACGGACCCGACGGAAACTATAATAATAATGAACAATCATGGATATACTCTCCAAATTTTAATACGGCTGATTTAAATAATCCTATCGTAGGCTTGGATATGAACTATGCTTTTGGCGATACAAGAGATGGGGTGGTACTTCAATTCTCTAAAGATGACGGGGCTACTTGGGAAAAAACCGGTAGTTACAGTAATGTTAATGAAGTAAATGGTTCAGTGGATTTCAATGGTACCACTGGTGTTAATTGGTATTTCAGCACAAATATTGAAGCAGAGCCAGGGCAATACGGAGCATTGTCTTCAAACCGCGGTGTTTATAAAAACGAAGAAGATGGAACTATTATTGGATTTAATAAAGGCGCTAACGGTTGGTCTAGAGACATACCAGATCTTAGCGATATTACGCTTGATATAACAGGGCTGAATGATGCATTAACCCAATTTAAAACTTTATTTGAAGGATTAAATTCGATAGAAAGTAATGAAAATATAAGGTTCAGGTTTGCGCTCGGTTCGAATGCTGCAGGTACATCAAAAGGGTTTGTGTTTGATAACTTCAAGGTTTTTGATGGAGAAAAGGTACCGCTAATTGAAACATTTAATTCTTCAGAATCTGCAATAGCCAAAGGTGCATTTGTAGTTGCCAACGACTTATTACCAACAGGAAATGGCTTTGTGTGGATTAACTATTTCACTGATCTTGCCTCGTCAGGAGCAAATGATGAGTTAAATGAAGTTAATCAAGCTGATCCTTCGGCACGAGTAGGCTATTATGGTATCGGGAATGTACCAAGTTCAGCCATTGATGGTGTAGTTTTCGACCCACTACCTGGCATTGCTACAGATCCTGCTTTAGAGAAATTAGGTTGGAATGAGATTATTCGGGACAAAGCGCTGTTGGCAGATCAGGCTGTTACTATTTTTGATGAGCGTAATGTTAATGGTGCGCTACAGTTAACAGAAACGGGTGATGAGTTTACTATTGACTTGCAGGTAAGCTTCGAAACACTTTCTGATGATCTCAGGGAGATATCGCTAAAGGTAGTGGTAATTGAAAAAGAGGTATCATTCCCAGCGATAAGTGATCCTAACAATTCTTCAATAGTTTACAGTGAAGGTGAAATTGTGAAAAATGTCATGCGTGAAATCATCCCTTCGGCGGACGGGAAAGTTTATAAAAATAACCTGGTAAGAGGACAGGTAATTTCTGAAAATATTGTTTGGGCAATAGAGAATATTGCTGATTTGTCACAAATGGCACTCGTCATATTTGTACAAGATGACGTAACTAAAAAAGTATTACAGGCACATGAAGTATTAGTAAGTGATATCGCAGTAATTCAAAAACAAGATCCTCCAACAGGGTTTGAAAACTTGTTTGGTGCAGATGACATCTATGTGGTTTATCCAAACCCAGCCAGTGCACAGTTTACGATACATCTTGAGAAGTATGCAGCAAATAGTTTAAGCTGGTCATTGTATGACCAAGCAGGGAAAACGGTGAGAGTAGGGGAGATCCCGCAGGGATCTGCGGGCATTGTTGTTTCTGCTGATTTAATACCAAGTGGTGTCTATTTATTAGAGATTCATGATGAGGAGAATCGTTGGCTGCCTCAAAGAGTCATCATACAACATTAGCACATCAGTAGAGAGCTACTAACGTGCAAGTCAAAAACTAAAGTCCCAAATCATAAGTTAGATTTGGGACTTTTTTGTTTTCTCAATATATTTATTGAATATCCTCTAGAACACACATGCCAAGACATTAATAAACTAAGGATAATATTTCTGTTTGGATTATATCGAAAGAGCGCAGGGTATTAAAAATCTTGTATTCGAGGAAAAATTGGTAGGGTAGTAGTCTGAATGCTGATTTGATGAATTAACATATACCAAGCTTATCAATGGAATAATGTGCAAGCTTATTCAAAAGCTATCAATTTAAACGCCACATTGTGTTGGTCTTACTTTCGAACGCATGCATCGAATAAGAATCAATTATACACTTTAAAACGCCAAGAGCCTGTTCTGAGTTTCTTGATTTGCGAATAATAAAGAGCTACAAGTCTACTAAGAGTAATCATGGGATCCTTGATATAAAATTTGCCACTTGAGACTAAAGGTTGTGATACTCTGCGTTTTCAAATGCGGCCTGTGGTTTTTTAGATTCAACGATTCAACGTTGCATTGCGTTTTATGAGGGGAAGTTCAGAAAAGGAAAATAACCAGCCATCAGTAAATATGTAGGTTCGAGACTAAAGCATATTTCGCAAACCCTAATATGTTTCTTTTAGCTTCAAAGGCAGAAGTCATAAAGTGAACTTGATATATTTATACTTCAAGCGCACTTGGCGATAACGGACAATTTTGTTGACAAATAACACGAATGTTAATGTCAATTAAGTTTGCAGTTTGTATAATATGGAAAAGCACGATAACGGCGGACTAGATGATTTTTTAACCGCTAACAAAGTGCTTCTACAGAGTCAGTCTTTTTGATGATCTATATAATGTTACAAAAGGCATTAAAAACTCAGGTATTACTCAATATTTAAATGATGAACATGTTCTCTTATATGATCAACTCGCTTTGTGGTGTGCTTAATGTACTTATTAAGTAAATTTTCTACAATGAGTACTTGACCATCATATGACTCAGACGCGATATCATTTTTAAGTTCATTAGAATTATTTTCAATGTCTTTCGCATCATTGCACTCTTCACGTAAGAAGGCTATGAAATTTTTAACAGAAAAGTCTTTTTCGAATTTCTCTATTTCCTTAATTGCTTTTTGTACTTCTTTAGAACCACTACCATTTCTATTGGCATATTTTAGTTTTGAATATAAAACAGAGTCATAATGATGAATATCTTTCATCAAAGCGATCACTTCGTATCGAAACTCTTTTTCTTTACAAAATTTAAGTAAGCCGGTGTAGCTGTTGAGGTTGATAGATTCGAGATCCCAGTTGAATGTTATTTCATCGAACTTCTTGACCAAAGTCACGTTTTCGTCTTGTGCTTTCAGGACAATCGAGCATATTAATAAAGCAACAATCAATAACTTATTCATAATATAGTTTTATTTAATAAGGCAAAGTTCGAACCAAAATAAATCATAGAAGAAAACTCACTTGAAAATCTCAAGTAAAATATAAAAATTTTCGACGAATGGTCTTTTAACGGTTATTAGACTACTAAATGCGTTCATTTATTTCTTAAAAAATTTGGTTTTGCCTTTGTGATTTTAAGATAATGGCTATATCTGACACTTTATTTAATCATTTTCTAAATCATTTCACTTTATGAGCGAAGTAGATGCGTCTTCTTTGCTCCCTTTAGTAAGGCAATAAAGAAACTATGTGCTACCTAATCTCGGTTCAATAATATCTGTAACACCTTACACTTAGAAAATAAACAGCAAACGCGTAGTGTTTTGTGTTAATACTAATTTTCGGAGATTTGCCAATTTGAATATATAAGGAGTTGACTGTTTTTGCGGATAAATCAAAAACGATTAACCACTGAATACATTATTGCACATTGTCTTTCTTTTTTTGTTATCGAATCTCGATTTTAACCTTGCTATTTTTTGTCTAAAGGAATTTAGGACGACTAAAAAAAAGTGGATTCAAACTGGATTTATCGGAAACCAACTCGTGGTTTTATTCGATACTTGTAAACGTTGCAATTATACTTTGCAAGCTCACTTTAAGGTTTTGTTTTGTAAAGTTCCTTTGAAATCTAAATCACCTTTTTTTTGGAGCACCTTTTTGAAGTTTAGAATAATTGGCTCTTAGACGCTCAACTATTTTGAATGACACTGTTGCCATTTCTATAGTCTCATCAAAATGGTCACATAATAAAATTATATCTTCTTTCGATAGATCATTACCGTCAATAAGCTTTTTTCGAAAATAGGCTAAATAATCTCTTTCTTCTTGTAGTAACATCTACCAGTAAAGTTAGATTAATGATTTTACTAATTATTTAATAGAACTAAAAAATGCTTACTCTTCCATTAAATTCATTGCTTCTTGAGCCGTGAAAACAGGTCGTTTGCATGTTTTATCATAACAAAGATAGATGGTGGTCTTATCCTCAATAGTACGCTTATATTTAAATAGCTCAAGATTACTACTACTTTCAGTAGCCATGCATATTTTTGAAGGTATGAATTGATGGTTGATACTGTCTTGTATATTTCTGTAATCGGATCCGACTATCATTATTTCAGCTGTTGGGTTCATCATATTCAATGCAACAAGCGACCAATAAGACATATATTCCGGCTCTTTACTGATAAGATGGCTTACTTGGTCTATCATTTTGGAGGCTAGTGTCTTATAGTTTTGTACATAGAGAATTGTTCCTAATTTCCATAAATTATCTACCATAATGGCATTAGATGAGGGAATAACATTGTCAAATAACTCTTTCTTTCTTGCTATCAGTTGCTCAGATTCGTTGCTAGAGTAAAAGAATAATTGTTCTTTTTCATCATAAAAATTAGCAATCACTCTGTCTGTCAAATTCTGTGCTTTGTGAAGATACTTTTCCTCACCAAATGTTTCATATAGAGCAACAAATGCCTGAATAACCGTTGCATAGTCTTCTAAATAGCCTTCATTGTCTGATCCGAAAGTTCTTACCAACAGATCGTCAGAAATGAGGGAATCATAAATGAACTTTGAATTTTGATTAATTATTGAAATTAATTGATTTTCTCCGGTGGCTTGATAAGCATGTATAAGCCCTGTTAACATTAACCCATTCCATCCGGCTAATATTTTGTTATCTAACCCAGGCCTAATGCGTTTTTCTCTTACTAAAAGTGCTTTTTGTTTAAAATTGAGAATTTTTGTGTGAAGCTCTTCTTCTGAGACTTCAAATCTTTGAGCTAAATCAATCATGTCATCGAGCGTACGTAGAACATTCGTTCCTTCCCAATTTCCATTTAACGAAACATCAAAGTAGGCAGCAAGCATGGAAGAATCTTCTCCTGCCACTTCAACAAATTCATCATAAGACCACACATAAAATTTACCTTCTTCGCCTTCACTGTCGGCATCTAGTGCGGCATAGAAACCACCATTCTCATGTGTCATCTCACGCTTTAACCATGAGGTAGTTTCTAGGATTACTTGCTTGTATAGCGGGCTTTTAGATTCTTTGTAGGCAATGCTATAGAGAGAAAGTAGCTGACCATTATCGTACAGCATTTTCTCAAAATGTGGAACATGCCACTCTGAATCCACGGAATACCTTGAAAACCCACCACCAATCTGATCATAAATACCTCCGGCGGCAATTTTATCTAAAGTGAATAAGAGATGCTTTCTTAATTGATCGTTTTGTTTGTAAAAGTTTAAATGAAAAAAGTAATTCCAAACTGAGGGCATAGGAAACTTGGGAGACTTGTTCATTCCTCCCCATTCTTTATCAAAGTTAGATACTAGTCCCAAAAGAGATTCTTCAAAATCTTCAATTTTCAGATTTTGGATATTATCACCAAGTCCATATTTTTTTTTATAATCATCTGTAACACTTTTCGCAAATTGATCTGCTGATTCTGCGAGCTTGTCAAAGTTGTTATTGTAGGCATCATTAATACTACGCAATAATTTCAACCAATTTTCAGGGGGAAAATAAGTGCCACCATAGAAGGGCTTTTGATCCGGAGTAAGAAAAACATTTAGTGGCCAACCTCCTCTAAGTCCCATATTCTGTACGGCATCCATATAGATCTGGTCAATGTCAGGTCTTTCTTCTCTGTCCAGTTTTATGTTGATGAAATGCTCGTTCATAAACTGAGCAATACTATCATTCTCAAATGATTCATGAGCCATTACGTGACACCAATGGCATGAACTATAGCCAATACTCAGTAAAATTGGTTTGTTTTGTTCTTTAGCTAAACTCAATGCTTCATCTCCCCAAGGGTACCAATGCACGGGATTATAAGCATGTTGTTTGAGGTAAGGGCTTGTGCTGTTTATGAGGTTATTTGCTTTGCTGACTGTATTTTCTTCCATGGGTGATTTTTCAGGGATGTAAGAGCAATTTGAACAAATAAAGCATAGGATGAAAAGAGTAAATATGATTTTTTGATTATTCATTATTGGATTAAACCGTCAATTTGTTGTAATTCTTCTTGAATGTTTACTTTTGAATTAACAGAAATCAACCTTTCTCTGAGTTTTACAAGAAATAACTGGTGTTTTACACTCAGAGGGTTGAAAGCTTTATGCCTTAAGCTAGTGGTAATTTCCCTCCATTCCTTCACAAATGAATGTGTTTTTTTGTCAAAAAAAACATCATTGAAATTACCAAGAACAAAATCGATAGCTTGTTGATTTGGGTGTATCAGATCTGATTCATAGAATCTATAGTCTCTAAGTACATCTATTACGAGTTCATAAGATTCGAAATAGTGAATGTTTTTAGAATCCTTACTTAGGAGGAGACTTGCTTTAACCAATTCAGCTTTACCGATAATGTTATTAGAGAGACCAAGTTTGGTGTGTCTGACTGGGCTTACTGTTAAAGTGATTTTCAAATTAGGATTTATGGCCAACAGGTTCTCAAGAAATGTTTCCATTGCCAGAATGATTCTTTGAGACTCGATTAACGTTCGTTTAAAAAGCTCCTCAGGCATTTTATGACAATTTGCAATGCATTTGTCAAGTTTGATATGTGTAAAGGCCCATGCCGTACCCCATGTGATTACCAAATGATCTAGTGTTGCTAATGCAGATTTAATATCCTTGTTTTTAATCTCTAAGATATTAAGAAGTTCCTTTTTACTCTCCGCAACGATAGATGAATGCGCTTGATAATAATAGAAGAGTCCATCTCTCTCAATGATGCATGATTCCTCTATCGTATTGTCAAGTGCATTTTGTAAGGTTTCAATGATCGATAGTGGATTATATAGTATGCCAAGCGGGTTATCAAGGACTTTAAATTTAAAGTCTTTGAGGTAGGAGGCAAGGTGTGTGGAAAAACACGAGCCAATAGAAAGGAAGGAATGGCCTAAGGATATTTTAAAGCTTCCAGGTTCATGTTTAAATGGTAGGAAGAAATTCATCGAGATAATTTAGTTTGGCCATGAGTTATAGATAGGATGTAAATCCAAACCTATTGACGAGAGGATAAAAAAAAAGCCTTTTCAGTAAAGAAAAGGCTCTAAATATATTCTTTTAATCATATTAGTCTGAAACAACCGACGCGGTGATCTCAGCTTTTACCTCTTTGTGTAGATCGATTTCTACCGGGTAATCGCCTAATGACTTAATACTACCCACACTGATCTTTTTTCGGTCAATGTCGAAACCTTTTTCTCTTAATGCATCTGAAATTTGAAGCGCAGTAACAGCCCCAAATATTTTTCCTGACTCACCTGCTTTTGTTTTGATTATAACAGTTAAGCTATTTAGCTTATCGCTAATTGCTATCGCGTCATTTTTCAATTTTTCAGCTTTGTGAGCTGCTTGGCGAACATTCTCTAAGATCATTTTCTTATTTGAACCGCTAGCGATCATCGCAAATCCTTGAGGGATAAGAAAGTTTCTTCCGTATCCAGGCTTTACATTAACGATATCGTTTTTGTAGCCTACTCCTTTGATATCTTCTTTTAAGATAATTTCCATCAGTGATTATTTTAAAGAGTCAGTAACATAAGGCATCAAAGCAATGTGTCTTGCTCTTTTCACAGCCTGACCAACTTTTCTCTGATACTTTAAACTAGTACCTGTGATTCTTCTTGGTAGAAGTTTACCTTGTTCGTTTACAAATGGTAATAAAAAGTTTGCATCCTTATAGTCGATGTACTTAATACCATTTTTCTTGAATCGGCAGTATTTGTCTTTTTTCTGCTCTCTGTTGATAGGTTCGTTCTGTAATGTCATGATTTCACCTCCTCTTTCTTTTTAAATGCTCCGTTTCTTCTACGCTCATTGTACTTGATAGCATGTTTGTCAAGTACTGTCGTTAAGAACCTCATAACTTTTTCGTCCCTTCTATACTCTATTTCGAGCTTGTTGATCAAGGTTGTTTCTGCTTCAAATTCGAGAAGGTGGTAAAACCCTGTAGTCTTGTGCTGAATAGGATAGGCTAGTTTTCTTAAACCCCAGTTTTCGTTGTTTAAGATTTTTGCGCCACCTTCAGTCAAGATTCCAGCGAACTTGTCAACAGCATCCTTCATCTGAACATCAGATAAAACGGGAGTTAAAATGAATACTGTTTCGTAATTTTTTGTCATTGGATTTTTGTGTAAAACGATAAAAATTTTTCGAATTGCGAAGTTAGATAAAAGTATTTGTAAAGAGAAGAGAATTAATTATCATTTCACGGTAAACGTACCGTTCCCCATTTTATATTCATTGGTGTAGACTTCAACTTGATGAAGGCCCGGGGAAAAGTCACTTCCTTTTTTATAGAATACAATCACTTGTTGTGTACTCTTATCATAGAGTATTTCTTGCTTGACTGTGTAAAACAATTCTCTCCCTTCAAAAGTGAATGACCCTGAACCATTTGTAACGTCGAAAAGCGTGTTTCCATCAGGTGCGTTTATCTTAATCAGTAATTCTTTACCCTCTATAGGGGCTACTTTGTTTTCATCGACGTTGAAAGTGATTTTCAACTGTTCAATATGTCGGTTGCGAAATTCAGATTCACGTTCTTTGCCGTTTTCGCTGATCGCAATTACCTTCACTCCATTGACTTTTAGCCTCGCTGCAAAAGCCACCTTTTCGGCGAGAGCCTCTTTCGATTTGTTTATCTCTTTTATTGATTGATTAAGTTCATTTTTTTCAGTTTTCAACTCGACATTTTCGCTAGCAAGCTCTTTATTTAATTTTTTGAGATTATCTATTTCCACGTCTTTCGCCAGTAATAGCTCAGTATACCCAGAGACTTTTCCTTTTAGATTTGAAATAAGAACTTTTTGATTTTTATCCTTTCTAAGCAAAGATGTTTTCTCAGCGTCAAGTTGTTTTCTTATTGCAATAAGTGTGTCTATTTCACCTCCTAATTGTGAAATCGTCAATATTCTTTCGTTAAGCTGACTTGAAATGGAATCCAAAGCTAATATCACTGTATTAAGCTCTTTGGTTTGGTCTTCTTTTAAACCCTTTTCTTCTTCGTATTTGAAATAGAAAAATGCCACAATGGCTAATAGTAATACCACAAGACCAATTAATATTGGTATTTTATTGCTTTTCTGAGGTTGATAGGGTTGCTGTATTGGCTCTTGGTTTTCCATTTTGAATGTTTTATTAAGCCGATTTGAATTCATGAACATTTGTGGACAATCAGCTTAAGATGGTGCGAAATTAGCTAATGTATTAGTAAAGAGCGCGCTATAGTTTAAAATCTGATATGAAAATGTTGTTTAACTCCAGGGTAGGAGGGGAATATTATCCCGGCTTGGAATATATCAATGGTGAGAATGAATTCAGGATCAATGATTAATTTTTTCCACATGGAAAACATGTCGCTAGACCAATAGATATCGTGAATAATGATGCATTTTGGCATTGCCGTTTTCTTTATTATTTCTATTTGTGTTAAAATAGTTTTAGACCTATGATCGGCATCAAGAAATACGATATCGGGTTTGATAAGTGTTAATTGTTTTTTGAATACGTCTTGAACTTTCCCATGAATGATCTCAACGTGCTCGCCACTATGGTTTTTATGGAATTCTTTGGCGTAATAACACAGCGACTCTGCACCTTCAATCGTATATATTTTTGCTCCGGTTGTTCTAGATAAGAACAACGAATTGTAACCAAGGGAGGTACCTGTTTCTAAGAAGCGAGTATATTTTTGCCAATTAATTAACTTGGAAAGGAATAGATTGAATTGTAAAGAGGAAAGAGACGTATTGGCTATATCACTAGCAGTTTCGTTTACGAGGGCCGAATTTTTTGGATCAATATATTTAATTAATCGCTTGTCTCTTTTGAGTGCGTTTCGAGCGTCTACCAGCTCCCTCGTGGGAACACTTTTTTTCTTAATAACCTCATTGAAAAAGTTAAAAAGGAATGGTGAATGCAGTCCGTGAGCATTTTTTGAATTAACCCAATATTTAATGAATTGGTAGATTCTGAAAAATATCAAACTCAATAAATTAGTTCAATTTGAATGGAACAATCATTTGGAACTCAGGAATTTTAACTTTAAAGACTTTACCGTCTACTAGTCGCTCCATCATATAATAACCATACATTTTACCTAGACCGGATTTAAGGTTACATCCAGAAACGTATTCATGTTTCTGACCTGGCTCCAAAATAGGTTGTTTGCCAACGACACCTTCTCCCTCTACTTCACGACGCAAATAAGTCAAATCTATAATTTCCCAATGACGGGAAAGAAGTTGAATGGTTTTATCTCCTAAGTTTTCAATTGTGATCTGATAGGTGAAAACATAATGACCTTGAACAGGATTAGAGTATTCTTGTTGATATTCTGTTTGCACAGAAATACGTACGCCTTTTGTAATATCGGTAATCATTTCACTTAATTAGAAAAGAAATTTAGACGTTTTATTTCTTAATTTACCAAAGTCCATTAATTTTTTATTGCCCAATGAAAGTAAATATTGAAGACAGCTGGAGAAAATTACTCAAAGATGAGTTTGAAAAAGATTATTTCAAGGATCTTGTTTCCTTTGTGAAGGAAGAATATCAATCCCAAACTGTTTTTCCTCCGGGTTCGCAAATTTTCCAAGCTTTTGATCGTACTCCTCTTCAACAAGTGAAAGTAGTTATACTGGGTCAAGATCCTTATCATGGCCAGGATCAAGCACATGGGCTTTGTTTTTCTGTCAATGAGGGTAAAAAGTTTCCGCGATCACTACTTAACATATTTAAAGAGTTAAAAGCAGACTTAGGAATGGAAATTCCTCCGCATGGTGATTTGTCGAGATGGGCAGATCAAGGGGTATTACTGTTGAATGCTACTTTAACAGTAAGAGCATCTTTGCCTGGTTCCCATCAGAAAAAAGGTTGGGAAGAATTTACGGATGCGGTAATTAAAAATTTGTCTGAAATTCACGAAGGTTTGGTATTTGTTCTCTGGGGAGCTTATGCTCAGAAGAAAGGAGAGCTAATAGACACTCAACGACATTTGGTTTTAAAATCCGCTCATCCTTCACCTTTTTCAGCAGAGCGAGGTTTTTTCGGAAATAGTCATTTTAGTAAAGTCAATAACTATCTGAAAGAAAAAGGAGTAGCAGAGATAGAATGGTAATAAAGACCGATACTGAGCAGCTTATTCTCCAGTTAATAAATAAATGGTTTAGCGGACTTAGTTTCCCGTCAAAACATCTATCTTAACTTTAACAGTTAAAAAGAAAAATACATCATGGGCCAAGGTGGAGACGATTATTATAATTTTTACGAGCCTGAAAAAGAAAAAAATAATAAGGTCAAAGGTTTTCTTGGACTAAGCGCCTTTATTATTTTGATGGTGTTATTCGTTAGAGTAATTGGTTACTTCCTGTCCCAGCTCCAACTTTAGTAAAAACTAGTCTATTCCTTTCATCAATCTCGACCATCGTATTTTATTCAAAAAGGAAGCTTGGTCATCCAACGACATCCAGATGAATGACGCCTCTCCAACTACAAAATCTTCCGATACGAAACCCCAATAACGTGAATCTTCAGAGTTATGTCTGTTATCTCCCATCATGAAATAATAGTCCTTTTTGAAAGTATATGTCTTTATTTTCTCACCACTTACGCTTAATGTTTCAATACCTATTTCGACATCTTGTAGATCTTCATAATTTTTGATAGTAGACCCGTATTTGGCTAATGAATTTTCGTCAACTATAATTGTTAAACCTTTTTTAGGAATTTCTAATGGACCAAAATTGTCTGCATTCCAAGGATAGTATTTGGCATTAGGAAAAATTCGAGGTTCTATATCGTCGGCGTTCATAAACTGAACATTTATTGATTTCACGAAATCAAGTGTTCCTATTTCACTGGCTGTTTCAGCCGTCATGAATGCACCATATCCTTTTGTACCATTTTGCATGATTGCAGGACCGTATTCCCAAATTCCATAGCTTGAAAATATCCTATCTCGAATAACTTGATTTGTTTCAATGAAATAGCGGTGTTGCATAAATGCCGGATCAATACCCTTAACGCCATTTATATACACAAGTCCCTTTTTTACTTCTATGATATCTCCGGCAACAGCCACACACCTTTTGATATAATGAGTTCTAAGATCTTTTGGATGTTGGAACTCTGGAGGATAGTTAAAAACGACTACATCGTTTCTTTCTACTTTAGATAATGAGGGAAGTCTATATTGTGGCAGTTGTAATGCATCAATATATGATGGCAGTTCTGTTCCCCAAATTTTGGCATGCGTTAAAGGTACTTGGAGAGGAGTCTTTGGTGTTCTTGGACCGTAATTTATTTTACTCACAAATAAAAAATCTCCAACTAATAGTGATTTTTCCATGGAAGGCGTTGGAATAACATATGCCTCCATAAAAACCCATCTAATGAATGTGGCAGCAAAAACGGCAAAAACAATTGCCTCCATCCATTCTTTGCCCATTGTCTTTGGCTTTTTGGGCATTTCGGTCGCCTTTCCTTCATACTGCGTATCGGAATAAGCAACATAAACCATGTAAAATGGAGCAAGGATTACACCAAGAACTTGATCTAAATACGTGAATTTATTGTAAGACTTTAGTAAATCTAAATGGATGGTTAGTGCAATAAAGAAGTTTACTACTGGAACAAAGAGAAGTAAGACCCAATATTTTGGCCTTCCAACGAGGTTAATGTGGATATAATAATTGTATATCGGAATAAGTCCAGCCCACCCAGGCTGTCCAGCTTTCTCAAAGAACTTGTAGTAGGCTACACTTTGTAGGACATACCAAATAATAAAAAATAGGAGGGTAGAAATGAATGTGAAATCGTTATAGTACATTGGATACTAAGCTTTTTATATAATCTTTTATGGTAAGAATACCTTTTTTGTTATTAACCCACTCGGCTACTTCAATGACACCTTGAGCAAAAACTTTTCGATCATGCGCAATATGTTTGATCTCAATGCTTTCTAGAGGGCTATTGTATTCCACAATATGGGTACCAGGAACGCTTCCTAATCTTTGATGTTTAATTTTTATATCTGTAGAATTGATGTGCTCTTCTTCAAGAGTCCATTTCGAGTAATTCTGATGGTTATCAATAATTGCTTCAGCTATTGTGATGGCCGTTCCACTAGGAGCGTCTTTTTTTTCAGTGTGGTGAATTTCTGCTAAAGTAACGTCAAATTTTGGAAGTCGATTCATCCTTTTGGCTAACCATTCATTTAATTCAAAAAATAAATTGACGCCTATACTAAAATTTGACGCGTAAAGGAAGGTTCCATTTGTATGTGCTATCTGTGAGTGCACTTCATTTAAGCGAGCCAGCCATCCTGTTGTTCCACAAATAGTTTTAACCTTATTTTCTATTAGAATTTGAATGTTGTCAAAAGCGGATGCTGGTATTGAAAACTCAATGGCTATATCGGTGTTAGATGGATTTACCTTTTTGATATCTGCTCGATTGTTATGATCAATGATGAAAGAGATCGAATGTCCTTGTGTAACGGCTATTTGCTCTATGGTTTTACCCATTTTCCCATATCCAATCAATGCTATTCTCACTATTTGATGTTTAGTGCTATTGTAAATCCGAAAGATTGCGAAAATAATGGAGTTGTTTGAATAGATGGCTGAATATTCAGAGAAAGGTTGTCATTTATGTCAAACTCTTTCAAATGTGCAGAAACATGGGCGTCAACTATATTGAGTAGATAGAATACCCCTCCCATGATCATCAAAAAGTCTCTATCCCTTCTAAATTTATCCCTATTTCTTATTGCTGTCTCCGTACTAAAAGAATCATCATAGTAATTGACTGTTATTGCTGAGTTGTCTACCGCAGCGGTTACTGCACTACGAAATTCATGATAGAGCTGATGATTATAGCTTATATAATGGCCAATAATTATAGTTCCACCATAAATAATTGGGATTTTCCAAAATTGTTTATTGTAAGCCTGACCCAAGCCAGGGAGAATTGCTGAAAGTACTGCTGCTTTGTTTGGGTCTTGTTCTGAGACACTTTGAAATTCATCAACAACATCCATATTTTCAATGAATGTAGAGTCATAAGAGTCTGTGAACACTACTTGTCCTTTAACAGATAATGCGAGTAACAAGACACAATAAATTAGGCATGTTTTTTTATAAATCAAGCACTTCAAGAATCCTATTAAGTTCGTCACTGGATACAAATGGTATTTTAATTTCACCCTTATTATTTCCGTCAGCTTTTACTGTTATTCTTGTTCCAAAATGAGAAGTTAGCTTTTGTTGTATATTTCCAATTTCCGGGTCAACGATCTCTTTTTCTTTTTTGATTGGAGCAGGTGTCGCAAGGTTCCTAACTAGTTCTTCGACTTTTCTAACAGAGAGACCTTCTGCAACTATCTTTTTATAAACGTCCAGTAGTACATCAATATTATCTATGTTCACTAATGCTCTTGCATGACCCATTGAAATGTTGCCATCTCTAAGTCCAATTTGAACATCTGGTGGTAGCTTTAAAAGTCGTAGGTAATTATTAACCGTTGTTCTGTTTTTACCAACTCTGTCCCCGAGCTCTTCCTGTTTAAGATTACATTCCGCAATAAGCCTTTGGTAGCTTAGCGCGACTTCAATAGCGTTAAGATCTTCCCTTTGGATATTCTCGATTAATGCCATTTCCAGCATTTGCTGGTCATTAGCTACACGAATATATGCCGGTATACTGGTTAAACCAGCGAGTTTTGAAGCCTGAAATCGTCTTTCTCCAGAAATTAACTGAAAGGTTTTTTCAGTTAACGCGCGTACGGTTATTGGTTGTATTATCCCCTGTACTCTTATGGACTCAGCCAATTCGTTGAGTGTAATTTGATTAAAATCCGTACGAGGTTGAAATGGGTTGACCTCTATTTGATCAAGGGAGATTTCATCTATTGATTTTTTTAAAGTTGTTATTGCCCCAATTGTTTCTTGTTTTTCGCCAGAATCCTCTAAAAGAGCACCTAAACCTCGACCCAAACCTGTTTTTTTCTTCCACTTAGCGTCAGCCATTATGCAGCGTTTACTTGGTTTCGTTCTAAAATTTCTTTCGCAAGATTTAAATAAGCAATAGCACCTTTACTATCAGCATCGTATGTTATTACAGGAACGCCAAAGCTGGGAGATTCGCTAAGTTTGATATTTCTAGGAATCAAGGTATCGAAAACGATACCTTTAAAATGTGTTCTTACTTCTTGAACGACTTGATTTGATAGATTCAATCTCAAATCGTACATAGTCAATAATATTCCTTCTATTTCTAATTCAGGATTTAATCTATTCTGAATTATTTTAATCGTGTTGAGTAGTTTACCTAAACCCTCCAAAGCAAAATATTCACACTGCACAGGAACCATAACAGAGTCCGCTGCAGTTAAGGCATTGACCGTGATTAGTCCTAGCGATGGGGAGCAATCAATAATTATATAGTCATAGTCGTCTTTAATGGCATTTAGAGAAATTTTCATTTTCTGCTCTCTTTTTTCAATACTGACCATTTCTACTTCAGCACCAACCAAATCGATATGTGAAGGAATTATATCAAGGAACTTTATATCTGTTTTCCTAATACAATCTTTAGCGTCAATATCATCGACCATGCATTCATAGATACTTACTTCTACCTCCTTTGGGTTAATGCCAATGCCAGAGGTAGCATTTGCTTGAGGATCAGCATCCACAATCAGCGTTTTTAATTCAAGTGCAGCCAAGCTTGCAGCTAGATTTATAGCTGTGGTAGTTTTCCCGACTCCTCCTTTTTGATTAGCGATTGCTATGATTTTGCCCATAATGCTTTTTGTATTATTTCCTTTTCTATCTAGAGAAGGACACAAATATATTTAATGTAATAGGAAGATAAAGCTGTTGCCTAAAAGAAAACTCCGCGACTCAATAAAATGGAGTTGTATTCTTTTAGCAATCAACAAGTTAACCTTGCAAGAGGAGCAATAAGAATTATTTATTTTTCTTTTTGCTCTTCTTTTGCGCTTCCTTACTCGATTTCATTGCGTCCTCTAATTTTTGTTGAAATTTGGATTTTTTCTTGTCTTTATTCTTTTTTCTATTCTCATCAAGAATGGCCTTAATTTTACCTTCATCAATAAACTTTCTAAATAGCGCGATTTGCCCAAAGGAGACAATATTTGATACGAAATAGTAAAATGTTAACCCTGATGCATAGCTATTAAGGAAAAACAAAAACATAATCGGCATCATATATTGCAATGATTTCATAGGTCCTTGGACAGTAGTTACTTGACTATTTGACCAAGTATATAAAATCGTAGAAGCTGTCATCAGAATTGTAAATAAACTTACGTGATCACCGTAAAAAGGTATCGTAAAAGGCAAACTCAAGACACTGTCATAAGTTGATAAATCGGAAGCCCATAAGAATCCTTCTTGTCTTAATTCTATCGAATTAGGAAAGAAATAAAACATGGCAAAAAGAATGGGCATTTGAAGGACCATTGGAATACAACCGCTCAAAGGGTTAATACCTACTTTTTGATAAAGTGCCATTTGCTCTTGCTGAGCTTTTTGTGCATCCTCGCCATGCTTTTCTTTTAACTCGTCTAATTCCGGCTTCATTACCTTCATTTTGGCCATGCCTAAATGTGACTTGTAAGTAAGTGGAGAAAGCACCAGTTTTAGTATGAATACCATAATGATGATGATGACTCCATAATTATCTATAAACTGCTCTAGAAAATGGAAAATCGGGATAATCGCATATTTATTTATCCACGAAAGAACGCTCCAACCAAGGTCTACGTTTTCACCAAAATCAGGTGCGACATTTTTGAGGATAGCATAATTATTGGGTCCAAAATAGAATCTCATGGCTGTTTTATTTGCAATAAAATCCTCTAATGGTAGGCTTAATGATGCTGCAGTATTCTTTGTTGAAGTGGTATCTTCAAAGTTGATGGATGAAGATATATAACCCTTTGTAAAAGGAGAATTACCAATAACAGAAGAGGTGAAGAATTTTTGTCTAAAGGAAACCCAATCGATAGAAGTTTCTAGGTTTTCTTCCTCATTGTCCGTTGAAGTCATGGATAACTCATCAACATCACCTAAAGTGGTTCGGTATTTTACGGTAGATCTATTTCGAGCATCTTTAAAGTCAAGCTCTAATCGATTCATCTTCTGTTTCCAGCTCAATGTCATTCCTCCTTGCAAAAGAGGCGTGATATTCTGCTGTTCTACTTTTAAACCGATTTCATATCCTTGTTTAGGTATTGAGTAGGTGTAAGTAAGCGTTTGGTCTGCAGCCAATGTTAGTCTAAAACTTATTCTTGCAGTATCTGCGCTAACTTTTTTACTTCTTGAATTTGTTGTGAAATATAACTCAGAGATATCTACATTTTTGGATAAGTGATTAACCAAAAGGTCTATGTCAGAATGAGCTTTATCTACCAATATTAATGGATCACCCCTGAAGTCCTGAAAGTTTTTGAGCTCGACATAGCTTAACAGTCCACCTTTAGTACTAAACTTAATAATTAGGTCTTCGTTCTCGATCGCTATTTCTTCTTCAACACCGCTTGCAGCTGATGAAAACAAGCCATATTTCATCTCGTTCAGCCTTGTTTTAGCACTATCAGAAAGCACTAACTCTGATTGTGTTACAATCTCAGATTCATTTAAATTTTGATCTGATACTTCTGTCGTATTGTTTGATTCTTCAACGGGGATTGGTTCTGGAGCAAAAAATTGAAAATATACCGTTATAAAAACAAGCATTACAATCAAACCTATGAATTGATTTCTATCCATTCTACTAAAATATTCTTTCTAATGTTTATTTAAATTCTTGTCTTTTCCTGTTTCGATAATATCGCGGCTTTCACGAATTTAACGAACAGTGGATGTGGATTCACCACAGTTGATTTTAGTTCAGGATGAAATTGAACTCCAATGAACCATGGATGGTCTTTAATTTCTATCATCTCCACTAAGTTTGTATCAGGATTTCTTCCTGACGCGATCATTCCTGCATTTTCATAAGCTTCTAAAAATGTACTATTGAATTCATATCTATGCCTGTGACGTTCAGAAATTTTCACATGGTTGTAAACGGAATAAGCTTTTGTACCTTTTTTTACCTCACAGGCATAGGCGCCAAGTCTCATGGTCCCACCATAGTTTTTTATAGCCTTTTGGTCTTCCATTATATCGATAACAGGATATTTGGTTTTTGCATCCATTTCGCTACTATTCGCTTTTTTTAGTTTTAACACGTTTCTAGCAAACTCAATAACTGCACATTGCATTCCAAGACAAATTCCAAAGAAAGGAATTTTATTTTCTCTTGCATATTGAACGGTGGTTATTTTACCTTCAATACCTCTTGCACCAAAACCAGGCGCCACCAGGATTCCATTGAGTTCTGAAAATAATTTATCAACATTACTACTTTCCACATCTTCTGCGTGTATCCAAGTAAGATTAACTTTGCATTCATTTTGAGCGCCTGCATGAGTAAATGATTCGGCAATTGATTTGTAGGCATCTTGAAGTTCAACGTATTTGCCTACAATTCCAATGTGAACATCATTCGTAGGATTCTTCAGCTTACCTAGAAACTCTTTCCAAGCATCAATTTTTGGCTCCTTTTTATATGACTTTTTAAAACGAGACAATACTCTTTCATCAAGCTTCTCTTTTCTCATCAATATGGGGACATCATAAATACTTGGAGCATCAAGAGCCTCAATGACAGAGTTCATATTTACATTACAAAACAGTGCTATTTTTCTTCTTATTTCTGTTGAAAGAGGGTATTCTGAGCGACATACAAGTATGTCGGGTTGAATACCAGCCTCCAACAATTCTTTGACAGAATGTTGAGTTGGTTTTGTTTTTAGTTCTCCCGCAGCTTTTAAGTATGGAACGAGCGTAAGGTGTATCGATAAACTGTTTGTAGGACCAAGTTCTAATCTGGCCTGCCGAATAGCTTCAATAAATGGTAAAGATTCGATATCACCTACACAGCCACCGACTTCTGTTATGACCATATCATACTCATTGGTGGCTCCTAGTTTATAAATATGGTTTTTTATCTCGTCAGTAATGTGAGGGATTACTTGAACTGTTTTACCTAAAAAGTCGCCTGCGCGTTCTCTTTGGATAACATTATCATAAATTCTTCCTGTTGTTATGTTGTTGTTCTTAGAAGTTGGAATATTTAAGAACCTTTCATAATGCCCCAAATCCAAATCTGTTTCGGCTCCATCGTCGGTAACATAGCATTCGCCGTGTTCGTATGGATTGAGCGTTCCAGGATCGATGTTAATGTATGGATCGAATTTCTGAATGGTCACGGAATAACCTCTTGCCTGAAGAAGTTTCCCTAAAGATGCGGAAATGATACCTTTTCCTAAAGAAGATGTTACGCCACCCGTAACGAAAATATATTTGACTTTGGACATTCTTCGCCTTGTGATTCCTAGCTATTGTTACGGGGTGCAAAGCTAAGTTTTTCCAAACAATAAACCTCAACTTATTTCAATCCTATTCGATATGACAGACTTACGCCAAAATATCTAACGGCGTTCATTATCGAAATGTCCTTCTCAAATGAAATAGAGGAACTATTTGAATAACCAAGCAGTAAGCCAAATTGATTGAGGGTAAATAAGTATAGGTATAGAAAATTTTAAATTTTAACTAGACTTCAGTATCTGAGATTGATGATTCCGTTGCTAACGCATTCCGCATGATCTACTCTTAAAGTGGAAAAATAGCGTCACGCCCGCTTTTTCTCTTTTGAAGATGATTAAACATTTATTAGTTGCAATTCGATAGGTGCAGGTAGATGTGGCTAATTCACCTTTGAACTTATCGATGTTTGCTAGATTTTATTAATTGTTTTTTTGACTAAGATCATCTGAGTCATCATGAGAAAAGACCATTTTTCGTACATGCTAATAAACGCGTTCTTGGCATTATTTAATCAATAACTTAAAGCCATTTTTTCAGGTATCCTATTTCTTTAGATTAGTTATTATGAAAGAATCTTCCAATAATCTTGTTTTAATCGTCAGACAGAAAGATTATTTTAACCAACAATAATAAAACAACAAGATTTTAATGTCGTTACATTAAATGTTGTTGTAAATTAATCTACATATGGGTATTTCTGAGGATATAAAACAAGTGAATTTTTCTAGTGAGTTTAACAAGGCCATTATTAATGTCATATATACTAATGGGTGGCTTAGTCAACATCAGGTTGAAATATTCAAACCATATGGTTTGACAATTCCTCAATTTAATGTTTTAAGGATTCTCAGGGGACAAAATCCCAAACCCTCAACCATTAATCTGTTGATTGAGCGCATGCTTGATAAAAGCTCCAACGCATCGAGAATTGTAGATAAGTTAGAAGAGAAAAAACTTGTGGAAAGAAAACAATGTCTCGGAGATAGAAGGGCTGTAGATGTATTTATATCAGAAAGTGGACTCGTCCTTCTTAATGAAATTCATATTCATTTAAAAAAATGGGAATCTTCTATTAAAAAGTTAAGTGAAGAAGAAAGCTCACAATTGAATTTTCTTCTCGACAAATTACGAAGTTGAATCTTCCTTCGTTTAGTTTATTCTCTGATGCTCTAATAGTAGAAAAAGTTTTATACACCATCATACCTCGCAAGCTTACTCCGAGATTCTTAAGTTCTCTTATAGTTCTTGAATATATTCTAGCAAACCTGCACGCTTCCCTTTGGGTCTTATTACTAGAAGTGGAGTATGTGATTCTAACTGGATTAGTTTTTCGGCTTTGCTGCCGATGAATAGGGCCGTAGTTGCTGTTCTTCCTTTTGCTCCAATGATAATTAAATTAGCTTTCCTAGTCTTAGCCGACCTGAAAATATCTGTGATTATATCATCATCTTTATCAAGGGAGTATACATCAACAACATCAAATCCCTCGATATCGAATTGGTTAATGAATACGTGATAATCTTTTTTGGCATTCTCTTTCATTATTACTCCAAACTCCTCAAAGCTTTTACCGGTGTAATGATAGCCCGTAGGTACTATATAAACGTTTTGAACAACGATTTTCACGTGACTTTTTGATTTTCGAGCAAAGGAGATAGCTTTATCCATTGCTTGTTTTGAGTAATCGGAAAAGTCAGTGGGAACAAGAATAGTATCTGTTTTAAACTCGGCTCCTTTTGGAACAATTAAGAGTGAGCAGCCTGCACGTCTAGCTATTCGGTTTAATAAGACACCGCCACCTTTTTTCTCATTTTTTCTTCCAAGTACAATTAAATCGACTTTTTCTTCACTCGCTATTTTTAATAGGTTTTTGGTCACTTGGCCATGCTCCACAATTACATTTACAGTAATTTTTACTTCTGAGTATTTGAAGTTATTCTTCACATCTGCTTCGAGCAACTCCTGGCGCTCTTTTACAGCTTTGTCTAATAAACCAGGAAATTCTTTTAGCAAAGAATCTGGCATATGGAAATCCTTAATGATGTTGATAAAGAATACTTCTTGTGCTCCTGAGAGTTCGCAAATATCCGAGGCAGCTTTGATCAAATCATAATCTATTTCCGTCCGATCTAGACCTACCAAAATTTTATTAAACTTATACATACTCGAATGAGAAAATTATTTGATGCAAAATTATACATCATCAGATTATAAACTCTATTGGTAAAATGAAAGTTTCAAAGAATACGACAAAATATTACAATTGAAACTGAAAAATTTTTTATTTCTGAAGTGATTTATTTCATTTTCGTAATAATCGTGGCTTAGTAACCAGAAATAAAATCACTGAGCTGTTCTATTTGCTCTTTTGAGTGAGTAGGAAAATTGGCTATCCTTATCTGATTTTCTTTATACTTTCCATAGCCCGCCCCAAGAATCCAACCATTCGCTGCTGCATCTTCAAGGAGTTGAGTTGTTTTTCCTTCAGCCTCTGCGACAATGACTGTTTTTGAACGGTGCGCTTTCGTTTTAATAAAAGGTTGTAATGAGCTTTGCTCTAAAGCGGAATACAAAATACTTGACTTATATATAGCATCATTTACAATACTTTGTTTGCCCCTTAGGATCATATCTTCAGCTATTTTACCAAGTAGGTAAATGGAGAGCGTATTCGGAGTTTCAGCAGTTTGGAAATTTTTCCCCATGCGCACCATCTCGCTCAGTCGGTGATAGCTTCCAGTTGATTGGGTATTATTCAATTGGTTGGCAGTTTCGACACACTTTTCGTTTACAATCCAAACACCTAATCCAGAGGGTAACCCAAAGCATTTTTGAACGGAAAAATAGGTGGTATCTATTAACCTTAAATCTACTACGGTTGAAGGAAATGCACTCACGGCATCTAAAGCAATTATTTTATCAGGATTCTTCAGTCTCAGGTTTTCTATTTCTTTCGAAGTTGTCTGATATCCAATGCTTGTTTCATTCAGTGTGACGGAAACTAATTCGGCATTACTTGGTACGTCCCAATTCATGAAGTCCTCTCCATCGCTAACAAGCGCTGCAGTTGAATGTCTATTATATTGTTTTGCAAAACTGAAGAATTTATCACTGAAGGCACCATTTACAAAGTGATGAGAACTTTCAGCTGTAAGGTTTTGAATAATTCTTTCCCATATTTCATTAGCTGACGATGCAAATACAATTTCGTACCCATTTGGAATATTTAGTAGTTCTTTTAATCTCTCAACGGTGAATTGGTATATTTTTTTAAAGTCTTTACTTCTATGGGAAATGGACCCAACATCTTCTTTTAGGGCATTTTTTAAATGATCGGAGACGGTATAGAATAACTGTGAGGGTCCTGGAGTAAAGTATATTTTGTTGCTCATATAAAAGGTTATAATTTTAAGGAAAATCTGGTACAAATGTTTTTAAACCTAACACTTAAAAACAAGACCGGGCCAAGTGAATTGTCAAACTGGACCTCATCTTAATTTATTTTAAGGCCTCATTCGTAAGAGTAGGATAACAGTGGATAGTTGAAGCAGTTTTACAGCTCAAATCCTTACATTTCAGAGGTTTAATTACGAGTTCAGATTTTAAGCTTTCGAGAATTCGAAAGCTTTTTTTATGCTCTTGTCTCCATCCACCTAAAGGTGCGATTGACAATTTTAACTGCGAGTTTTATCTTTTTAACACTAATCATATCACCAGCTTCATCATACATTGTCACGCCATCAGCAAAAAGCACAATTTGGGGAAACTCTGGCTCAACGCCAGCTAGCTCCGAAACTTCTGCAGACACGTCATTGTTTTTTAGATCATCTACCATAAAGACATCTAACATCTTTGGCGAAATGGACCAATCTTTCTCTAGGGAGTTTTTGATTGAAATACTTTTCGGTGATGTAGGCCTGTGCTTTAGTATTAACGCTGGCTTGTGTCTAGATTCATCAACCACATGATCCAACTCGGCGAGGGTATTTATTGATTTCCAGTGCGGTGAAAATTGATTCATTTTATTTTTTTACGACAACACATCCAAATTAGGCTTTTGACACAATTTACTAATAATCATAATTTAATTCTAATATAACACACGGAATCTAATTGTCCCCTTAATTCGCCTTAAGTTTTTTATTATCTGATCATTATATTCTTTGTTGATATCGGTGATCACATAACCAATGCGCTCGTTTGTTTTAAGATGCTGTCCGATAATATTTGCATCATTTACGGCTAATTCTTTATTTATTTCAGCTAAAATACCTGCTTCGTTTCTATGAATATGAATAAACCTATGAGCGTTTCTTAGTTTTGGCAACACCATATTTGGAAAATTCACACTGTTATTAGTGGCACCAGTATTGATATAGTCCATTATTTTCCCTGGAACGAAATCAGCGATGTTTTCTTGTGCTTCTAGTGTGCTTCCGCCGATGTGTGGAGTTAATATAGTGTTTGGTAACCCGCGCAACTCTGAAATGAATTCATCATTGTTAGTCATAGGCTCGTCGGGGAAAACATCGATACCTACACCGCGAATCTTTCCAGATAATACATGTCTTTTTAAGGCGTCAATCTCAACCACGTGCCCTCTGCTTAGATTTAAGAATATTACCCCATCCTTCATCTGAACAAATTCTTCTTCACCGAAGAATAACTTATTTTCTGGACGACCATCTATATGAAGAGAAATGATATCTGAAGTATTCAATAACTCCTTCAAACTTTCGCACTGCGTAACATTGCTTAAGGCTAGTTTTTCTTCAAAATCATAAAACTGGACATTCATACCCAGAGCTTCTGCTATGATAGATAATTGAGAACCAATGTTGCCATATCCTATGATTCCTAAAGTCTTACCTCTCACTTCAAAGCTTCCTTTGGCTGATTTGTTCCACTTACCTTCATGCATGGAAACGGATTTGTCAGGAATATTTCTTGTTAAAAGGATGATTTCTCCAATTGCCAATTCTACGACAGATCTTGTATTTGAATAAGGGGCATTAAATACTGCAACACCTTTTTCCAGACATGTGTCAAGATCGATTTGATTCGTACCAATGCAAAAAGCTCCAATAGCGAGTAAGCGATTAGCATTTTCAAGAACTTTTTTTGTTACTTGAGTTTTAGAACGAATACCGAGAATAGAAACATATTTAATTTTTTCACAGAGCTCTTCTTCACTCATGCTTCCGGAGGATACTTCTACATTGTAACCTTCGTCTTGCAATTTTTTAATAGCCCTTTCATGAATATTTTCTAGAAGTAAGACATTAATCCTGTTTTTAGGATAGGACAAAGCCCGGTTCATTTTATTCATATATAAAAACTCGTCTAATGTTGGAGCTTCATGATCGGCTTCTTGTAATACATTTTGGCGCCTTACATTTTCGGTAAATGCGTAGAACTTATGTGCCAAACCGGCCTTTTTGATTTCATAGTCAGTATATCCATCGCCGAGTACATACACTTCACCATTAAGATTCAGCGAGGCTATCTGTTTTGGCTTTCCATTATTTTCGGAAAGAACATTGTTTCTATTAAAGCCCGTTATTTTTCCTTCATTGTCGTATTCAAATTCGTTGGCAAAGACGCGCTCGGGCTTAATTCCGTAATGCTCAACAATAGGTATTATGAAGTCCTTGAAACCATTTGAAAGAATGTAAATTTGATCGGAGTATTGTCTTACAAACTCCTTGTTTCGCTGAAAGGATTGTGAGACTTGTTCAGATAGTCTTGCAATAAGCTCAGGTAAATGTTCTTTCCTGGCTTGAAGAAGTTTTATTCTTTCTTCAAGACTTTCTCTAAATGAAATTTTACCTTCCATTCCAAGATCAGTAACATCAGCAATTCTTTTTAGTGCAGTGTTCTTATCTGGATGATCTCTTAAGGAAATATCACCGAGTATATCCAAAGCTTCAACTTTGGTGAAAGTGCTGTCAAAATCAATGATAAAAAATTTAGGATTTTCCATGCTATTCGTTCGCTTCTAATAAACTTGCCAAAAATAATAAGCTCAATGGCTATCAGAACATATTTTTTCATCTTATTTTTAATGATAGGTCAATTTTTTGTTTTTGCTCAGAACGAAGAAATTGCTTTATTGAAGGAATTGGAAAATAACATCGATTCTATTGTGAATAATGCAATAAGGCAGCAAGCTTTCCCAGGATGTATTGTATTTGCTTCAATCGGTGATTCTACTTTAATAAATCGACCGTTTGGGTATCATACCTATGACAGTATAAAACCTGTGATGCTCCATGACCTTTATGATCTGGCATCAATTACTAAAGCCACAGCTGCTACATTGGCTTTGATGAAGTTATATGAAGCTGATGCATTTAGGCTAGATGATAAATTGAAGGAACACCTAAAAGGAGCGGGGAAACTTAAAAATTTAACATTTAGGGAGCTTTTAGCACATCAAGCGGGGCTTCAAAGTTGGATTCCATATTATCAGCGTTTTAGGAAAAAGAATGGGAAATATAAGAGAGGCACTATTTCAGTAGACCCAAAGAGCAAAGGTTTTATTATTGACAATCATCAATACCTTGAGTCAAAAATTTACAGCAAAATAAAAAAAGAGATTAGTTCTTCAAAAGTTGATAAAAAGCCTATTTATAAATACTCGGGGCTCTTCTTTTATCTTATTCCTGAATTAGTAAAGAATTTGACTGGTCTTTCTTTCGATCAATATCTTCGAAAGGAGTTTTACGATCCTATGGGATGTGAAACCTTGGTCTTTAATCCGCTAGATCAATTTTCTCTAGATCGAATTATACCAACGGAAATAGACACGTTTTTTAGAATGTCTCCCATTCATGGGAAAGTTCATGATGAAGGGGCAATTTTAATGGGAGGTGTCTCGGGCAATGCAGGGCTTTTTTCCAATGTATCCGATTTATCCAAAATATGGCGAATGCTATTGGATAATGGTGAATATGGAGGAGTTAGTTATTTGAAACCATCGACTATACAGCTATTTACTTCCTATCAATATCCTCATTTAAATAACAGGCGAGGATTAGGTTTCGATAAGCCATTATTAGCATATAATCAGCGCGTAAGTAGTATAAGTAAAGATGCTTCTATTTTAAGCTACGGACATACGGGATATACGGGTACGCTAGTTTGGGCTGACCCTAAGACTGATTTATTGTTTATATTCTTGACCAATAGGGTCTATCCAGATAGATCCCACAAGAAGATTTACGAATTAAATGTAAGACCAGTCCTACATCAAAAAATTTATGATTTGGTTTTAAAACTTGAGCATTAGCTTAGGAACAATTTATACTTGGGCCAGTTGGTCATTTAGAAGGGTTTTTTAAATAATAGAAAAGTGAGGTTTGGAATTACATTGGGTCGATCTATCAATTTTTATCATTTACATGATTTTGATGCTGGGTATCGGCATCTATTTTTCAAAAAAGAATAACTCTGCGGATGATTACTATGTAGGAGGCAGAACCATGAACCCTACACACATTGGCTTATCCGTTGTAGCGACTGATGTAGGTGGGGGGTTTTCTATAGGTCTCGGCGGGCTTGGTTTTACGATGGGTATTTCAGGGTCGTGGATGCTCTTCACAGGTTTATTCGGTGCTTGGTTAGCTGCGGTATTTCTAATACCTCGACTCTACCAACTTAAATCTATAGCTACACTTACGACCTTTCCGCAAATGTTTAAAGAGCTGTTCGACGCGAGAACAGCTATGGTCGCAGGAATAATCTCGGCAATTGGTTACATTGGATTTACAAGTTCACAATTATTGGCAGGTGCTAAACTAGCCTCTTCAACATTTACAGGATTGGAGATGAATCATGCATTGTTGATCATGGGCGCTATTGCGGTAATCTATACCGCCATCGGAGGAATTAAAGCGGTCATTTTTACGGATACCATTCAATGGATTTTTCTGTTATCAGGGCTTATTTTTATAGGAATTCCATTAGGGTATATCGCTATTGGGGGATATGAAGCTATAGTATCAACGTTACCACCTGAACTCTTGTCATTGACTAATCTGAGTTGGGTCGATTTAGTCAACTGGTCTTTTACTATTGTGCCTATTTGGTTTGTTGGCATGACTTTGTATCAAAGAATTTATGCCTGTGGGAATGTGCAAAACGCCAAAAAAGCATGGTACGTCGCAGGTTTGTTTGAGTGGCCTATTATGGCATTTTTAGGTACTATTCTTGGGCTTTTTGCACGCGTGGCATTAGAACAAGGGATGTTTGCGGAACAAGGCTTTACTGAGCTAGATTCTTTTGATCCGGAAACTGGTTTACCAATTTTTTTAAGTCAAATCCTTCCAGTGGGTATCATGGGATTAATGATGTCGGCTTATTTTTCAGCGATTCTTTCTACCGCCGATAGCTGTCTGATGGCTGCCTCTGGTAACGTAATAAGCGATATTCTAAAAGTAGAAACAGGTTTTATGTCCAAGGATTTAAGGCGTGCGCAAATAGCTACCTTTGTATTAGGAGTATTGGCCCTCATATTAGCCACTGTCATGACGAGTGTACTTGAACTGATGCTTTATTCTTATGCTTTTATGGTTTCAGGGCTTTTTGTACCGGTTATTTTTGGTCTTTTTACAAAAATGCACTCTAGTCTTGCAGCTTTTTTAAGTATGCTTTTTGGTGGAACTTTTACGCTAATATTGATGATCATGGGGCATAAGTTACCCTTTGGGTTAGACCCAAATATCATGGGCATATCCATTTCATTTATTACTTATTTAATTACATACAAAATTCATAAAAATGCTCAGTATTAACTCATACACCCCTACAATTCTACCTTCTGAACAAACGCAAAACAATGTGGTAGATTTTCTATTTAAACAATTAGAGGAATACGGTGATCCTAAAGAAAATATCAGAAAAGCCTTGAATTATGCATTAGGTGTTGATGACAAACCTGGAGGTTACGTCATCGTTGGTGAGATTGAAGGAGCGATAATGGGTGTGGTGATCGTTAACATCACAGGCATGACGGGCTATATTCCAGAGAACATACTGGTATATATTGCGACGCACAAGGATGGCAGAGGTAAGGGGTATGGAAAAAGTCTTATGCAAACCGCCATTGATGTCACAGAAGGATCAATCGCGCTTCATGTAGAGCCAGAAAATCCAGCTAAGCGGCTCTATGAAAAGCTAGGATTCACTAATAAATATTTAGAAATGCGCTTACAAAAATGAACAAAACACCTCAAGACATTATAAACGATGCAATTTCAATACGGCATTATTTACATCAAAACCCAGAAGTATCTGGTAAAGAGGTAAATACATCAAAATATATCAAATCTTGGTTGGAAAAATATCCACCCAACCAATTGGTTTGTTTTGACAACTTAGGTTTTCTTGCTGTCTACGGAGATGCGTCTGGTTTTAAAACCATGATTAGAGGTGATTTTGATGCTTTGCCAATACAAGAAATAGGACAGTTGACCTATAAATCAAGTGTAGAAGGCGTGAGTCATATGTGTGGACATGATGGACATACTGCTATTCTATTGGGTCTTGCTATGCACTTAAAACAACACCCCCCTACCAAAGGAGCCATAGGATTGCTGTTTCAGCCTGCTGAGGAGAACGGGGAAGGAGCAAAAGGCATATTGACAGACCCGAAGTTTATTTTTAAACCGGATCAAGTGGTAGCGCTACATAATATCCCAAGTTACGACTTGAAAAAGGTCATTGTTAAAAAAGGGAATTTCACACCGGCGGTAACAAGTATTATATTAAAATTGAAGGGTAAAACTGCCCATGCAGCTCAGCCGGAAAAAGGAGTTAACCCAGCAACTGCTGTGTCAGAAATCACGAATAAATACCTAAAAACAGCTGTTACAGAGCAGTCGGATTCAAACTACAGGATAATTACGCCTATATTTTTCAATTTGGGAACCAAAGATTACGGTATAAGTGCAGATGTGGCAGAAATGCATTTTACGATAAGAGCATGGTCCAATCAGGTATTGGAGAGCTATATTCAGGAGTTGACTGACATTGCATCGGCCGTATCACTAGAGGAAAGGCTTCAGCTAAGCATAGTTTTCACGCAAAGCTTTTCTGCAAACCAAAATGATGCTGGAGTAGTAGATAGTATTGTCTCAGCTTCTAAAAAACTAGATCTCTCTATTGAAGAGCGACAATCACCATTTACTTGGGGCGAAGATTTTGGGGCATTTACTGAGCCATTCAAAGGAGCCATGTTTGGTCTTGGTGCAGGCTTAGCTTGTCCCTCACTTCATAATCCGGATTATGATTTTCCGGATGAGTTAATAGCAGTGGCTATTCCATTGTTTCTCGAAATACATAAAGAAGGTTAATAATCATGTTTGCAACATCTCAAATATCAGTTGATTATCAGGCATATCATCAGAATGTGACTTTTTTGAAATCTCACTTCGGTCAAAAAGTAAAGATTTCGTCTGTAGTGAAAGGCAATGCTTACGGCCATGGAATTGAGCTATTTGTGCCGATGGCTGAAGAGGTAGGTATTAGGCATTTTAGCGTTTTTGAAGCGGAAGAGGCTTTTCGAGTATTCAACGCAAGTAAGCACCGCTCCACTATTATGGTCATGGGGTTTATTGGTAATGAGGAGTTAAGCTGGGCTATTAGTAACGAGATTGAGTTTTTTGTTTTTGACATTGGTCGTTTAGAAGCCGCTATTTTTCAAGCCAAACAACTTAATAAACCAGCTAAAATTCATATCGAATTAGAAACTGGATTAAATAGGACAGGACTGACAGAGGAGCAAGTCATTTATTCTTTGGAGTTAATCGACGGGAACCAAGATTACGTCGATGTTGTTGGCTTTACCACGCATTACGCTGGGGCAGAAAGTATTGCGAATTACTTTCGTGTTACGAAGCAAATCATCGTTTTTAATGAGTTTATGGAAAAGTTTGCTCATTATTCATTTCTTAAAAATACCATTCGCCATACGGCATGCTCAGCAGCCTCCATGTCCTACCCAGAAACCAGAATGGATATGGTACGCATAGGTATCATGCAGTATGGTTTTTGGCCAAGCAAAGAAACCTTTATTCAATATGTAAAATCGGCCCCAACGCATGTGGATCCATTAAAGAGGCTGATTTCATGGAAGACTAAAGTAATGGACATTAAAGAAGTCGGCGTTGGAGAATTCGTAGGCTATGGAACGACTTTTATGGCTTCACAACCCATGCGAATCGCAACAGTGCCAATCGGTTATTCGCATGGTTTTGCAAGATCTTTGAGCAATCAGGGAAGAGTGATCATACGGGGAAAACGCCTCGGTGTAATTGGTACAATTAACATGAACTTACTTATGATTGACCTTACAGAGTGTCCGGAGGCTCAACATGATGACGAAGTAGTGCTTATCGGTGAGCAAGGTCAAAATACGATAAGCGTGTCGTCATTTGCTGAACTCAGTGATTTATTGAACTATGAGTTGTTAACCAGATTACCTGCCAACACACCAAGAAGAATAGTCAATAGGAATAATACTGCATTACCTTTTTTAGAACAAACCCCGACATCCAATGGCGTACATTAAATTAAAACGAAAATCATTAAGTCATAATTTTGATTATTTGAAAGAAAAACTGGCGAGTAAGAACATTGCCTGGGGAGTGGTCTCTAAGATACTATGTGGAAATAAGCTTTATATTCAAGAACTACTCAATTTAGGTGTCAAAGAAATTCACGATGCTAGAATAAGTAATCTTCAAATAATTAAAGAACTCGATCCTAGTATACAAACGGTGTATATTAAACCGCCAGCAAAGAACGCTATTCAAAAAATAGTCAGGTTTGCGGATGTTAGCTTTAACACAGAATTAGAGACGATTAAATGCCTTTCAGAAGAAGCCAAACGTCAAGAGCGCAAGCATAAGGTTATTATCATGGTCGAGATGGGCGACCTTAGAGAGGGTGTTTTGGGTGATGAGTTGCTGAAATTTTATGAGGAAGTATTTGAATTGCCCAATATCCTTATCACAGGAATAGGTACCAATTTAAATTGCCTTCATGGTGTTATGCCTTCTCAAGATAAGCTTATCCAGTTATGCCTTTATAAACAGCTCATCGAACTAAAGTTCAATAGGAAAATTCAATGGGTTTCAGGTGGGACATCAGTCGTCTTGCCATTGCTACTGTCCAATCAGCTTCCGTCAGGGATAAACCATTTTAGGGTGGGGGAGATGCTCTATTTTGGAACTAATCTTTTTACCAACAAACTAGAGAAAGGATTAAAAGATGATGTTTTCACCCTTTATGCACAGATTATTGAATTAACTGAAAAACCGAAAATTCCAACCGGAGAGCTTGCACCAAATCCCTCAGGGGAAGAATTTGAAATAAAAGAAGAAGACATTGGTAAAAAGTCTTTTCGCGCCATCATAGATTTGGGTTTACTAGATATTTCTCCGGACTATCTCATTCCAGTGCAAAAAGATATTGAGACTATCGGCGCTAGTTCTGATATGATTGTTATCGATTTAGGGAATACAAGAAAAAATTATAAAGTAGGGGATTGGTTGAAATTTAAACTAAAGTATATGGGAGCCCTCCGCCTCTTAAATTCGAACTACATTGATAAAGTCGTTGATGATAAATAATAGCGTTATTATCACGCTTTTTACTATTTATAATCATTCTAAACAAGGCGCATAAAGCAACCTTTTTTTAGGCTTGATCCTGATTATCAACACATTTGAAAAAAAGTGTGGATAACTATAGATATTGTTTTCGGTTTTAGGTTTAAACCAGCCTTTGAATTACTAACACCGAGTATTACATTTGTAATCGTTTGATTTCGAGCACTAGAATTACATGTTGAAACACAACCCATACTTCCGTAGAGCAATCTTTTCAAGTATCAGAGGCTTTATTCTTATTTCTTTTCTCACCTTCTCTTTCACCTCGTCAGCACAAGACACTGATGATGGGATTCCAACTGATGATGGGATTGTATCCGCAGGAGCAAGCTTGTACAAGCAAAATTGTACTCAATGCCATGCGCTCAATGAAGTGGTTATAGGACCTGCATTGAAAAATGTACACGTGAGAAGATCTAAAACTTGGCTTATAAGCTGGATTAAAAATTCTCAAAAAATGATCCAAAGTGGTGATGAAACCGCTTTAGAATTGTGGGAAGAGTATAAACCTACAGTGATGCCAGCTTATCCCTTTTCAGATGAGGAAATTACATCGATACTTGCCTATTTAAAAGTAGAATCAGCGAAAGAAGTTATTCCAGAGCAAGTTGCTGGCGTAGGAGGTGGTGCAGTCGTAGCTGGGTCTTCTGGAGATACAGTATCTTCTAGCTATCTGGTGGCGGTTTTGATTGTACTCATTATTGTTCTTATACTGATTTTGGTTGTACTAGGTTTAATCGTTTCGATTTTGACCAAGTATTTGAAAGATCAAAAAGAATTAGATGAAGCGGATATTGAAATAGTTGAGGAAAGAACGGATTTCCAAAAGATATTTAAGAGTGATTTTGTCATTGGTTCTGTCGTATTCATATTTACAGCATTGCTTCTGAAAACACTAATTGATGGAGCATTCTCTATAGGTGTTCAACAAGGATACCAGCCGACTCAGCCAATCGCTTTCTCACATGAAATACACGCAGGACAATACGAAATTGATTGTCAGTATTGTCATACAGGAGTGAGAGACGCTAAGTCAGCCAACATACCTTCAGCCAACATTTGCATGAATTGCCATTCTGCTATCAAAACAGAATCTTCTGAGATTCAGAAAATTTACGCAGCAATTGATTACGATCCCTCTACAGGAGAATATGGGGAGAATACTAAGCCAATAGAGTGGGTAAGAGTACATAATCTCCCTGATCTGGCCTATTTCAACCATTCACAGCATGTAAAAGTGGGTGGTTTAGAATGTGAAACTTGCCACGGGCCTATCGAAGAGATGCCAGTAGTTTATCAGTATTCTACTTTAACTATGGGATGGTGTATCAATTGTCATCGTGAGACCGAAGTAAATACAAAGGGAAATGATTATTATACGAATCTTGTAGAGCTTCACAAGGAAACTAGCAAGGAACCATTGAAAGTAGAAGATATCGGTGGGTTGGAATGTTCGAAATGTCATTATTAATCATATTACTATAATCTTATAGTTAGCAAGAAATGAAAGAAACTAAGAAATACTGGAAGGGTCTTGAGCAGTTAAATAATTCTGAAGATTTTCAAAAGTATTCCAATAAAGAGTTCCCAGAATACCTTCCTACTATAGGTGAGGGAGAGGAGCCATCGAGAAGAGATTTTCTTAAATTAATGGGGTTTGGAGTAGCTGCTGTATCGCTTGCAGCTTGTGAAACACCGATTAAGAAAGCCATTCCTTATGTGAAGAAACCAGACACGGTTGATCCAACTATTCCTAATTACTACGCGTCATCTTATGTCAGTGGTAACGATTATTGTAGCGTAGTTGTAAAAACGCGCGAAGGGAGACCGATAAAGATTGAAGGGAATAAATTAAGTGCCGTGAGTGGCGGAGGTACTACCCCGCAAGTAGAGGCTTCTGTTCTTTCATTGTATGATGAAAATCGTTTGAAATATCCACAAATAGGTGGTGAAAAAACTACTTGGGATGATTTGGATAAAGAAGTTTCCAAAGCACTTGCATTAGGGAATAAAATTACTTTAGTGAGTTATTCGATTTTTAGCCCAAGTACAAAGGCAGCAATTGATGACCTAATGGCCAAATATTCTAATGTTGATTTGGTGACTTACGATCCAATATCTTTTAGTGGAACGTTAGACGCTTACGAAGTTGCTTTTGGTAAAAGAGCGCTACCATCTATTGATTTCTCTGCGGCTGAAACAATAGTGTCCTTTGGTGCAGACTTTTTAGGAGCTTGGCCAAATAGAACCTTGACAAATAAGCAATTTGCGGCTAGTCGAAAATTAGGAGATACCAAAAAAACAATGTCTCGCTTATACGCATTCGAATCAAATTTATCCCTAACAGGAGCAAATGCTGATTATAGAGTGTTGATCAAGCCTTCAGAAGAGAGTGCTTACCTAAGTAATTTATATAACGAATTGGCATCCAAAAAAGGCGCTCCTTCGATTGGAGGAACAACAAAACCTGCGAACTCAGAGAAATTAAAAAAAGCAGCGACTGATTTATTAAAATCAAAATCGTCAGTGGTTATTAGTGGTACCAATGATAAAGAGGTTCAGTTATTAGTAATAGCGATCAACGACCTATTAGGAAATTATAGCACGACAATTGACACAAGCAAGGCGGTTAATCTAAGAAGCGGAAACGATGCGGAATTTAATGCTTTTGTAGACGGACTCAACTCCGGAGCGGTGACAGGAGCTATCTTCATGAACTGTAATCCTGTTTATGATCATGCTAGAGGAATGGATATTGTTTCAGGGTTGTCAAAAGCATCTTTTTCTCTATCAACCAGTCTTTTTCCTGACGAAACAGGTTCATTGACGAAGATGCAAGCACCAGAGCATCATTATCTAGAATCTTGGAATGACTTTGAGCCTGTAACAGGTGCTTTGAGTATGTCACAACCTTCGATAAGTAAAATATTTGACACAAGACAATTGGGGTCTTCTATTTTGGCATGGTCCGGTAGTGAAGTTGATTATTATGATTTCTTAAGATTAAATTGGGAGACTAAAGTCTTTCCAACAGCCAATCAATCTGAGTTTTACAACTTTGATGCGTTTTGGGATAATTGCCTTCATGATGGGGTTTATACATTGCCATCGACCGAAAGCACTAGTGTTAAGCCTTCCATTAATATCGCCTCCTTGAATCTACCAAAATCAAAAGCAGGAGACTTAGAGTTGGTTGTTTATCAGAACAATACAGTTGCTGACGGGACAATGGCTAATAACCCTTGGTTACAAGAGATGCCAGAGCCACTTACTAAAGCGACTTGGGATAATTATCTAACTGTTTCTCCAAAGCAAGTGGAGGAGTGGGGTATTGAAATTGGAGATATGTCCACACAGACAGTAAATCTTACAATAGACGGGAAATCAGTTGAAGTTCCTGTAATGCCTCAACCTGGTCAGGCTTACGGTACAATTGGACTGGCTATTGGATACGGAAGAACATCGGCTGGAAAAGTAGCTGACGGTGTAGGGGTCAATGCTTACCAATTCATAAAAAATGCGAATGGTTATTCCTCTCTTGCTACAACGGATGGCGTAAAAGTAGAAAAAGTAGGAAATCCATATCGAATAGGACAGACGCAAACTTCTCATACTTACATGGGTCGAGAAACAATTATTCAAGAGTCTATCTTAAGTAAATATAAAAAAGATCCACAGGCGGGTAGAAACTTCCCGAGAATCGCAACATCAGAAGGTTTTAAGAAGCCAAACGCAGTATCACTTTGGAGTGGTCACGAATACCCGAATCATCATTGGGGATTAATGGTTGATCTTAATTCTTGTACAGGATGTGGTACATGCACAATAGCTTGTCAAACTGAAAATAATATTCCAGTTGTGGGTAAGCAGGAAGTCTTGAATAGAAGAGAGATGCACTGGATTCGTATCGACAGATACTATAGTACAGATGCCACAGAAGGAAACGCAATGGAAATACCTTCCGAGAATCCTGAAGTTACTTTTCAGCCGATGATGTGTCAGCAGTGTAATAACGCGCCTTGCGAGACTGTATGTCCAGTTGCTGCCACAACTCATAGTTCAGAGGGGTTAAACCAAATGACTTACAATCGATGTATTGGTACTAGATATTGCGCGAATAACTGTCCTTATAAAGTAAGAAGGTTCAATTGGTTCAAATACCATGACAATAAGCAATTCGATAAGAATTCATCGATGAATAATGACCTTGGCAAGATGGTTCTAAACCCTGACGTAACAGTTAGAGCTAGAGGAGTCATGGAAAAATGTACGTTCTGTGTGCAGAGAATCCAAGCAGGTAAGTTAGAGGCTAAGCGCGAAAATAGAAGACCAGTAGATGGTGAATTCACTTCAGCGTGTGCTAGTTCATGTCCGTCCGAAGCACTTGTATTTGGAGATATGAAAAATCCAAACAGTCAAATATCGCAAAGGCTTAAAATAAAGCAAGGAGATAAAATGGTAGAAGCTGAAGAGGCTAGAGCATATCATGTTTTGGAAGAATTAAGAGTGATGCCAAACGTTTGGTATCTAACTAAGATTAGAAATAAAGACGAAAATCCAACAAAGGAAGCAGAGGCAGCAAACGCTCATGCATAATTGATAGCATATGACTTCAGAATCCGTAATTAGAGAACCCTTAGTAACTGGTGGAAAGACAATCCACGATGTTACTGAGGATATATCAAGCAGAGTAGAAGAGAAGCCGGCAAAATTGTGGCTGCTTGCCATGGCATTGTCTCTTGGAATGCTAACTGTTGGTGTTTATTGTGTTGCCACATTGTTGTGGGAAGGAATTGGAATGTGGGGATTGAACAAAACCGTAGGTTGGGCTTGGGATATTACAAACTTCGTATGGTGGGTTGGTATAGGTCACGCTGGAACACTTATCTCCGCTATTTTATTGTTATTTAGACAGAGGTGGAGAATGTCGATTAATAGGGCAGCTGAAGCAATGACGATTTTCGCCGTTATTTGTGCGTTACAATTCCCTATACTTCACATGGGTCGTCCGTGGTTAGGTTTTTATTGGGCATTACCGCTTCCAAATACATTCGGTTCTCTTTGGGTAAACTTTAATTCGCCCTTATTGTGGGATGTGTTTGCGATATCAACTTATTTTTCAGTATCGTTGGTATTCTGGTTTATTGGGTTAATTCCTGATTTTGCGACTATAAGAGATCGTGCCACAAATAAGGTATCCGCTGCGATATACGGAGCTTTGAGTTTTGGATGGGATGGGGCTGCAAGGACGTGGAGTCGTTACGAAACGGTAGCCTTGGTTCTAGCGGGATTGGCGACACCATTGGTGCTATCCGTTCACACTATTGTATCTTTCGATTTTGCGACATCTGTCATCCCTGGTTGGCATACGACAATTTTTCCTCCTTACTTCGTAGCAGGAGCAATTTTCTCAGGATTTGCAATGGTGTTAACCTTATTGTTGATCACAAGAAAGGTTTATAAATTGGAAGATTATATAACCATACAACATATAGAGCTGATGAATATTGTTATAATAATTACTGGTTCTATTGTTGGTGTTGCTTACATCACTGAATTATTCATTGCTTGGTATTCTGGAGTTGAAGCAGAGCAATATGCTTTTTTAAACAGAGTAAGTGGTCCTTATTGGTGGGCATATGCCTCCATGATGACTTGTAATGTTCTCTCACCGCAGTTGTTTTGGTTTAGAAAGATTAGAACAAATTTAGCAGCAACATTCGTACTCTCAATTGTCGTGAATATTGGAATGTGGTTCGAGAGATTTGTAATTATTGTGACGTCATTGCATCGTGACTTTTTACCTTCGAGTTGGGCAATGTTTTATCCAACCAGATATGATGTAGGAGTTTATTTATTTACTTTCGGATTGTTTTTTACTGCATTTTTCCTTTTTGCAAAGTTCTTCCCAGTAATAAATATGGCTGAAGTAAAGAGTATTATTAAATCAACAGGTGAAAAAAAAGTCGCTGAATAATGTCTGGAAAAAGTGATTACATATTAGGGGTTTTTGATGATGAGGATCTATTACTATCCGCCATCAAAAACGTAAGAAATGACGGTTTAAAAATTCATGAGGTATATTCGCCGTTCCCAGTTCACGGGATAGATGATGTCTTGGGATATAAAAGATCAAGACTCTCGATAGTAGCTTTCATGTTTGGGTTATTGGGTACAACACTTGCGTTAGCCATGCAAATTGGTATGATGGGTGTTGATTGGCCGATGATTATAGGTGGTAAGGACTTCATTCCTTTTCCATCGTTTATTCCTGTAACATTTGAATTAACAGTTCTTTTCGCTTCATTTGGAATGGTTGGAACGTTCTTTGTAATAAGTAATTTGAAGCCATGGGGCAAAGCAAAAATATTTGATAAGAGAATAACCGATGACAAGCACATAATGGCTATAGACTTATCAAAGAATGATATGGACTATGCCTCCATCTCCAAGTTGCTAAGTGCAAACGGAGCAACAGAGGTTAACGATAAAACTTTGTAATCAAGGATGAATATTTTAAAATATATTACAATTTTCAGTGGAGTTATACTCATAGTATCTTGTACGGCAGGGCCTGACGATACTGGTCTAGAGTACGCACCACAGATGTATCATTCGACACCATACGAGCCATTGACTCAAATCAGAGATAAAGAGGCTGGCAGTTGGTTGGATTCAAATCCAAACGATGAACATGGTGAGTTTTATAACTCTAATCCTTATAATAAGCACGGTATGACCATGCGTGAACCTGTGGTGAACACTGTTAGAAGGAATAAATACCTTCCAAATAGGATTCCTGCCGATGATTATGAAATGGCGGCAGCTTTATTGAAAAATCCTTTGGACTCATCGCAAGTGGTAGTTAAAGAGGGTAAAGTATTATACGAAAGATTTTGTCAGCATTGCCATGGTGTTAAAGGAATGGGAGATGGACTAGTGGGTAAAGTTTATAAAGGAGTTACTGCTTATAATAGCGCAACTGTGAAAGACAAGCCCGGCGGACATGTATTTCATGTTATTACGAATGGTAAAGGAAGAATGGGTGCACACGCTTCACAAATTAAAGTGGAAGATCGATGGAAGATAGTGAGATACGTTCATACATTACAAAACCAATAGGCGCTACTAATTCAGACAATTATGATTGAAGAAAGATTTGAATTTACTGCCAAAACCAAAAAGAATATTATAATATTCATGGGTGTTGGTTTGTTACTTACCGTTCTAGGAGTAGTAATACTTTATTTCAGCGGCGGACATGGAGAAGAAGGGGTAGCCGGGGATGGGCACGATTTTCATTGGTCAAAAAGAGTTATAGTTAACCTTTGGATTAACAATGTTTTTTATGCTGGTTTATCTTTAATTGGTATATTGTTTTTTGCAATTCAATATGCAGCACAAGCTGGCTGGTCTTCTGGTATCAAAAGAATACCCCTATCATTTGGTGCATGGTTACCAATAGGTTTTGTTTTAATGCTTGTAACTTTCTTAGTAGGAAGTCACGACTTATTTCATTGGACGCATCACAGTCTTTATGACACAGCTTCTGCTGAATTTGATTCAATAATTAATGGAAAGAAGGCTTATTTTTTCTGGCCACTTGATGAACATCCTAGTTTTCCTATATTTTACCTAGCAAGACTGGTGTTCTTTTTTGCGATCTGGTACTGGTTATTCACAAAAATTAGAAAAGTTGCTTTAGCAGAAGATCAAGATGGAGGTACAGAAAAATGGTATCAGTTAAGAAAATTATCAGCGATCTTTATTATCTTTTTTGCTGTTTCATCATCAATTTCTGCTTGGGATTGGGTTATGTCAATAGATACACATTGGTTTAGTACGATGTTTGGTTGGTATATGTTTGCTAGTTGGTGGGTATCAGGTTTAGCACTAACAGCGTTAATAGTAGTGTACCTAAAAGACCAAGGTTACTTATCTATAGTTAACTCCAATCATCTACACGATCTTGGAAAATTCATGTTTGCTTTTAGTGTATTTTGGACATATATATGGTTCTCGCAGTTTCTTTTGATCTACTATGCCAACATACCTGAAGAAACAACATATTTTGTAGAGAGAATGCAGATAGGGTCATATAAAGGATTATTTTTTTTAAACATTATTGTTAATTTCTGTTTTCCATTCTTAGTGTTAATGACACGTGATGCTAAACGACATTCAAGATTCTTAAAGGTAGTGGCTCCAGTAATTTTGGTAGGACATTGGTTGGATTTTTATCTAATGATTACACCAGGAACTTTGACAGTAAATGGAGGATTCGGCTTTATAGAAATAGGGTTAATGTTTGTATTCGCTGGTGCTTTTATCTATGTGGTTTTAAATCACATATCTAAAGCTCCATTGTTTGCTAAAAACCATCCAATGTTGGAAGAAAGTTTACATCACCATATATAATTTATAACAAATAGATATGATGAATTTAATTATCATAATTGGAGTATTACTTTTATTGGGAATATTGTTCTCAATATTTAAAGTTACACGATTAGTAGGGGTTATTAAGGGAGAGGCAAAATCAGATGTGCCAGCGAATAATAAGTTAAATGCATCATTGATGATTGCGTTTTTGGTAGTTGGACTGGCAGGTTTCTTTTACTACTCATTTGGAGGGTTAGAAGATGATTTTGTACAACCTATTGCTTCAGAGCATGGTGTAATTACAGATAATTTGTTCTGGATTACCATGGCCGTGACCGGATTTGTTTTCGTGCTTACACACATATTTTTATTTGTTTTTGCATACAAATACCAACACAAAAAGAATAATAAAGCCCACTTTTATCCGCACAATAATAAACTTGAATATATATGGACAGCTGTCCCAGCTGTTGTGTTAGCAGTTCTTGTTATATCGGGATGGAAAGCTTGGGTTGACATAACTGGGCCTGCACCTGCAAACTCAGAAATTATTGAGGTGATGGGATATCAGTACTCTTGGGCTGTTAGATATGGAGGTACAGACAAGAAGTTAGGTGATTACGATTACAAGAAAATTGATGCAGTGAATTCAGTAGGAATGGATTTTACTGATAAAGCGGCATTTGATGATTTCATACCTACTGCACTACATGTACCAAAGGGAAGACCAGTACTTTTGAATATTAGGGCCAGAGATGTAATACATTCCGTTTATTCACCACATTTTAGATTGCAAATGAATGCTGTTCCTGGAATGCCAACAAGATTTTGGTTTGTTCCAACCAAAAGCACGGCTGATATGAGACTTGAAACAGGTAATCCGGAGTTTAATTATGAACTAGTTTGCAATAAAATTTGTGGAAAGGGCCATTATGCGATGAGGTATATCATAATAGTTGATGAGCCGGAAGATTATGATCAATGGTATGCTGATCAGCAATCGTGGCTTAAATTAAATGATGATTATCTTTCTGAGGTTCCTGAAGAATTACAAGAAATGGCAAAAATTGCTGCTGGGATTGAAAACAATCCAGAAAAACAGTCAGTTGGTGAATCAATAGTTAGCAATAATTAAACGGAATTAATAATGTCAGTAGCAGACATACAGATTACAGAGGAACTTGATCATCATGGACATGATGATCATCACGAATTAAGCTTCATAGAGAAGTATATTTTTACCACCGATCATAAGACAATTGGTAAACAGTTTCTAATAACAGGTATTCTATGGGCCATAATTGGCGGTGGATTGTCTGTGATTTTCAGACTGCAACTGGGTTTTCCTGAGATGCAACTAGATTGGTTAAAACCGATTCTAGGCAAATGGATTACTGAGAGTGGGAAACTTGATGCCGAATTTTATTTGGCATTGGTTACGATGCATGGTACGATTATGGTATTTTTCGTACTTACAGCTGGCTTGAGTGGTACATTTAGCAATTTCCTCATTCCACTGCAAATAGGAGCAAGGGATATGGCATCCGGCTTTATGAATATGCTATCTTATTGGTTCTTTTTTCTGTCAAGTGTTGTGATGTTTGTTTCATTGTTTTTAGAAACAGGACCAGCAGCAGGAGGATGGACGGTATATCCTCCACTGAGTGCACTGCCTCAAGCGATTCAAGGATCGGGTGCTGGTATGACGATGTGGTTAATATCAATGGTGTTTTTTATAGTATCGACGCTATTAGGAGGTATCAATTATATAACTACTGTCATCAATTTAAGAACAGAAGGAATGTCTTTTACAAGATTACCTTTAACAATATGGGCATTTTTTATAACAGCAATTATTGGGTTATTATCATTCCCAGTTCTAGTTGCTGCCGCATTGTTATTAGTTTTTGACAGATCTTTTGGCACAAGTTTTTATCTTTCTGAAATTTATATTGCAGGTGAAGCATTACCGAATGTTGGTGGAAGTCCAATTTTATATCAACATTTATTTTGGTTTTTAGGACACCCCGAGGTATATATTGTTCTATTACCTGCATTAGGAATAACATCAGAGGTTATTGCTACAAATAGTAGGAAACCAATATTTGGATACAGAGCGATGATTGGTTCAATGTTAGCGATAGCATTCTTATCCTTTATTGTTTGGGCTCATCATATGTTTGTGACAGGAATGAATCCATTTTTAGGATCAATATTTATGTTTCTGACTTTGATAATAGCGGTTCCTTCGGCAGTGAAAGCATTTAACTATATAACGACCTTGTGGCGAGGTAATATAGTATTCACCCCAGCAATGTTATTCTCCATTGGGTTAGTATCTTTCTTTATCTCAGGAGGATTAACAGGTTTGTTTTTAGGTAATTCCGCGGTAGACATAAATTTGCATGATACGTATTTTGTCGTTGCTCACTTTCATTTAGTAATGGGTAGTGCATCCTTTTTTGGTCTATTGGCAGGGGTTTATCACTGGTTTCCGAAAATGTTTGGAAGGATGATGGACGAAAAGCTTGGTTACATTCACTTTTGGGCGACTTTCATAGGTGTTTATTTAGTTTTCTTCCCTCTTCATTATATTGGTATTGCTGGATT
>JBLIIJ010000014.1:0-53731 GCA_047635055.1 Cyclobacteriaceae bacterium
CCGCGGTTTCTCCCTTAGGTCAGCAGCTGTTGGATAAAAAGAAGGGTGATGCAGTCAGTTTTGGGCCGAGGAGTTATGAGTTAGTTTCGGTTCAGTAATTAAACTCGATCTTCTATTTGAACAGCTTTTTCATACATTTCAATTACCAGTTGCTAAAAAGTTCATCAATGAATTGTTCGGTTCCATGAGGGTCAATATGTCTCGCCTTCATGTATGCTTATATCTCGATACTCTTCTTTTCAATCCTCCAATGGCACAGCTTCTTCATACATTTCATCTGTAACTTCAAAAGTCCAATATTCATCAGAAACCTTATTCCAGATATTAAAGAAGGTTATATTCTTATTAAATGATGGTGATACAATTAAAGTTGGTTTAGTGTTTATATAATGAGCTAAGATTAACGAGTAGTTAAAAATAAAATTAACCGAGTCACCCACGAATGTTGCAATGGTTTCAATTTCCGGATCATATGAGGCTGAAATACTTAATATAAATCCTTGATTACTATTGGTGCCTTCGTTTCGTAAATTTAGATTATGATAGTGCGTTACTCTTACTTTATGGTTAGATTCATTGAAAATCTCAAAAGTTCTATCAACGAAGCTATCACAACTAGTAAAAATCATATTTATGCAAACAAATAATATTGAATATTTCATAATTACCAGTTACTAAAAAGTTCATCAATGAATTGCTCTGTGCCATGAGGGTCGTTGTGCCTTGACTTCATGTATGCTTATATCTCGATACTCTTCTTTTCAATCCTCCAATGGCACAGCTTCTTCATACATTTCATTAGTAATTTCAAAAGTGAATAGTTCATTAGATATTCGTGTCCAAGCAGGATTAAACAATATGTTCCTTTCGTAAGCCGGCGTATCTGTTTGATCTGGATTAGCAAAAGTCCAGTGTATGAGTATTAAGGAGTCACTGAAAATCATATTAACAGAATCTCCTAAAACGAAATAAGGGCCGATACCATCGCCTTTTAATTCTCCAAAAAATCTTGTGACTTCACCTACTCCTTGCGATAATCCTTCAACTGCGATTTTCCCATTTTTATAACTCATTAATGAGATGTTGTAGGAAGTGCTATTATTGATGACGAAAGTTCTTTCGACTAAAGGATCATGACAACCGTATAGGCAGAATGAAATGAAAAATAAACTAAATATTTTTCTCATACTACCAGTTATTAAAAAGTTCATGAATAAATTGTACGGTTCCATGAGGGTCGTTGTGTCTTGATCTCATGTTTTCTCATGTCTCGATACTCTTCTTTTCAATCCTCCAAAGGAACCGCGTCTTCATACATGTCCCTAGTAATATCCAAAGTGTAGAATTCATCATTCAACAAGTGAAAATGTATTCTTTTACCTTCGATTTAAGTTCTAGCATATATTTAGAGATTGCTTGCTTCTTGCATAGTAGACACACGATATGGGTGATTAATGGGATTACCCAATTTCACTTGCCCTTCAAAAATCTGTGAAGATGCCAAGGTCGAAGCTTCACTAACAATGTCTTCTTGAGTTAGTTCAGGCTCTTCGTTTAAACTGCACGAAGTGAAAAGAAATATAAAAATTATTAAAGCGCAAATAAGATGTTTCATTGCGTGAGGTGTTTTATTCCTCAACGAATGTATCTGTTTTGTATTAAACGCAAGTAACTATATTAGTTATTTGAAAAGATGTTGCTATTTGCGTTGCTGGATTTGTTTTGCTAGACAGAGGACTTAAATTTTTTGAGTATGCCAATGTTAAGTAGGTGAATATGCTAAACCTCTAGCGCTATCAAAATTCTCTTCATGTTGAAGTCTTCATGTCCGGAGATTGTTAAATATCCTTCATCTCCGCCCTTCTTTTGACCATATTTTAAATATGATTTCCATACATGGCTGGCATACCATGCGGGTTCTGCATCCCATCGCTTATCCTGAGACTTTCGAGACTCAAAAGTCGGTTTATCGATATCAACGAAGATTTTTTTGTCGTACTCGGATCTGATGGATGCCGCATAAAAAGCGAATAAGCCTTCGACGATTTTCACATCTGCAGTAGAGCGATCCATCGCGGAGATGAGCGCATCCCATTTGATGGTACTTGGCCTTTCCCAGTCGGGAAAACCCTCTACTTTCTGCAGGGAAATGATAGGTTTCACATATTCGTCCTGACAAAAAATCTTTACTGTTTTTTTTGACTTTTCGAAATGCTTTTTCAGTTTTTCAGCTAATGTCGTTTTTCCAGCTCGGCTAACGCCTCCGATTCCAATGATCATAATCTAGTTTGTAGAATTAAAATGTAAGGCCAGCCATTTTATTGCAATTGCTTATCAAATTCTGGCTTGGTAGGTATATAGCTGATAATATCTCCCCTCTAATTTAATCAAATCATCGTGAGTTCCACGCTCTACGACTGATCCATTTTCAATTACCAATATTTGATTGGCATTTCTGATAGTGCTGAGTCTGTGGGCAATCACAAATGAAGTTCTGCCCTTCATCAATCGAGCTAAACTTTCTTGAATATAGCTTTCACTTTCTGTATCCAAATTAGAGGTGGCCTCATCTAGGATCAGAATTCGTGGATTAGCTAATATGGCTCTTGCAATGGCGATTCTTTGTCTTTGTCCTCCAGAAAGCTTGACACCTCTCTCTCCAATCAAGGTATCCAGGCCATCATCAAATCTATCTGTAAACTCATTGACATGCGCTGCTTTCACAGCTTCTTCTAGCCGGGCATTGGAAGCGTCAGGCCTAGGGAAAAGAATATTTTCTTTGATCGTTCCTTCAAAGAGAAAATCATCCTGAAGAACTACGCCAAGTTGACTTCTATAACTTTCCAAAGAGATCTTGGCTAAGTCTTGTCCGTCAATCGTGATCATTCCATTATCTGGGTTGAGAAATGAGGCCGCCAGTCCAGCAATTGTTGATTTTCCTGAGCCCGATGTGCCGACAAGCGCGGTGATCGAACCAGCTGGAGCTTCGAAACTGACATTTCTAACAACATCCTTAGTGTCTTCGTAGGCAAAGCTTACGTCTTTAAAGCTTACGTTACCTATAATTTCTGGTATAGATACCGTCCTAATGGAGCCATCATCTTCGGGCTCCATGTTCATAATTTCTTCTGTTCGGTCTAGCCCCGCAAAAGCTTCGGTGAGTTGACTTCCGATATTGCTCATTTGCACAATAGGAGCAATCATAAAGCCTAGATACAAGGTGAAAGCAAGAAAATCTCCGAGTGTAATATTTTCTTCAATAATCATATAGCCACCGATACCCATGATGCCCGTACTGGCTATTCCTAGTAAGAGCGTAGCAGAGCTGGTCACTAGGCTCGTGGAGGTTAGGCTTTTCTTGACATTGAGAAATAATTTTTCTGTACCATCGGCAAAAGTTTTAACCTCTTGTTTTTCCGCATTGAAGCCTTTTATCACACGAATACCACCCAAAGTTTCACTTAGTCGACCAGTAACTTCCGCGTTTATTTTTCCTCTTTCTCTAAAGATGGGTCTTATACGCCCAAAAGCCTTGAGACTGATGACGCCAAATATGATCACAGGTACGAGTACGTACAAGGTCATCATTGGGCTTATATTGATGAGGAGGAATAAAGAGGCTATAGCAGTCAAAACCCCACCAAAAAGCTGTACCAAGCCTGTTCCTACCAGGTTACGGACGCCCTCAACATCGGTCATTATTCTGGAGACTAATTCCCCACTTTTCGTGTTGTCAAAAAAACGAATGGGTAGATAGATGATATGTTTTTGAACTTTTGATCTCAGTTGAGCAATCAGATGTTGCGCTTCTACACTGAGTATACGTGTTAATAAAAAGGAGGTAATTGACTGAATAACGATGGATCCCAGCACAGCCAAGACCAATATTTTTAGCATTTCCAGATCTCCATTAGCGATGACATTGTCCATTAAATACTTGCTGGCACCTGGAAGCACCAAGCTAGCAGCGCGACTAATGATTATTAGCCCTAAGCCAATACCTACAATTTTTCGTCTTGGCCAAATAATGGTCTTAAATACACTGGCTAGACTGACTTTGGATTTACTCATATGTTGTAATTAACAGGAATCAAACCATAATTCCACATGGTATGTTCAATACTGGCATTACGACGATTCATGAAGAGAGATATTTTATAAGTGATAATAAATCCCTTGCTTTATTATCATATTTAGTCAAGACTTAGTGAATAGACGCCATTAAATGACTTCATGATGGGTTCTCCGACCACCGAGCTATCGGTAGCATATTCATAATAGGGCATAGTGACAACAGCTGCAACTTTCTAATTAAGGCCATTTTTCGCACCTGAGATGACGCCAGCAGTAGGCACTACAGAGTCTATTGGATTACCATAACACGATGGATATAAAGCGAATTTTAATGCTGCAAAAGCATCATTTTGATATTCAAATGAGGTGATTCCTATATTTACTTCGAAATAAATATTCTCAGTATATTCATTATCTGAGATGTTTTCTTCCTCATTTGCTCGATAAAATGAGGAAAGACCAGATTATTACCTACGCCAACTTACGAGGAATTTGAATTGTACATTTTGATAGTATAAATTTTTAGTAAGCGAATCATCGCTAGTTTCGTTACACGAATCCAAGCCAAAAACCATAAAAAACGCCCCAATGAAATATAATTTTTCATTTTTGAGAAGTATTTTTCACTCAGATACGAGTGCTTCATAATTGGTTGGCTAAGAAGAGTTGCGGGAATCAATAATTAGCGTAAATTCGCAATTCTTTTGGGGCATTAGCTCAGTTGGCTAGAGTACCACACTGGCAGTGTGGGGGTCATCGGTTCGAATCCGATATGCTCCACTTCAACCTTCCTTAACTATTTTAAGGAAGGTTTTTTTGTTTTAGACGGAGCTCAATTGCGGGCAGCATTCAAAAATCGGAATGACAGGAGTTTCATTTTCTAAGTGGCAATAGATGATTATTTTGATAAAGTAGATTGTGGGGGTCATTGGGCGGGCGGCTAGCCTTCGAATCCGATATGCTCCACTTCAACCTTCCTTAGCTATTTTAAGGAAGGTTTTTTTTGTTTTAGACGGAGCTCAATTGCGGGCAGCATTCAAAAACCGGAATGACAGGAGTTTCATTTTCTAAGTTCCAATAGATGATTATTTTGATAAAATAGATTGTGGGGGTATTGTGGAGGTCATTGGGCGGGCGGCTAGCCTTCGAATCCGATATGCTCCACTTCAACCTTCGTTAACTATTTTAAGGAAGGTTTTTTTGTTTTAGACGGAGCTCAATTGCGGGCAGCATTCAAAAATCGGAATGACAGGAGTTTCATTTTCTAAATGGCAAAAGATGATTATTTTGATAAAATAGATTGTGGGGGTCATTGGGCGGGCGGCTAGCCTTATTTTCTAAGATTAGTAATTATAGAACGTAGAATTTCTTCCAAGGGCTATCAGGGTTTAGTCCTGGAATTTCTATTTTACCAAGAGCAAACCAATGCATTGTTGAGTGTTTCCCTTTCCAAGACTTGGCGGCATCAATGGGTATTTGAAAGGAACTTTCCCAGCTTTTAATGTCACCTTTCCTCAGCTGAATATTGTGGTCTAATGCTATTTCATGTGCGTACAATAGGGCTGTTGTGGTGGTAAATTCCTCTGCTTTCAAACTGATAAGTACGGTTTTTATGAGTAGGTCTTCTTGCGCCTTAACAGTCACTTTAAAATTAATATTTTGTCCACGATTAACCTGTTGTGGTGTTAGCTCTAGCGTTACTTCTGCAGCGACACTTGTTATATAATTTTTTATATTATCGAGTAGTCCCATTTTTTAGAAGATTAATGCTTTGTCAACGGCTAATTCTTGCCAATCACTTTTTGGATCAATTCCTTTCATATCCAAACCTGCCCTCACTAGCCATTTAAAATGGGCATTTTTTCCATGATAGGTTGGTGTTACTTGAGCAGGAAACTCGAAAGATGTTAGCCATTTCTCAGAATCATTTTCCTCCAGCCGGATATTTTCAGTAGCAATTTTCTTTTCATAATGGAGAATTTCGTAAGTTCAGACATCCCTTTCAGAATTATAGACATTCCCATCACTGTCAGTATTGGTTGTGGATTCTTTTTTCATATACATCTCTTCTCCCTTGAGTTCAACATATACCTCTGAAATATCACAGTCTTGATCTGCCATGGCAGTCGTAAAGCATCTAATCGAATCAACGCCATTGGAAGCACTACTTTTCAAAAATCAATTCCACTTTCGCGGCACCTCCAGTTATAAAATTTTTAATTCTCTTAAAAAAGCCCATGATCAAAGTTGTTCAATTAAACACCTTGATCGTATCCGTGTAAAACGGTATTTATTTGATTACTCTTTTAAATTTCTTGATATTCTTTTTGTAGTAATCATCATTGAGAACAGACTCCACTACGCCGCGACTTGAAGATGCATGAATAAACTTCACTTTGTCTCCATCGACATTGGTAATCATACCTGTGTGGTACCATTTCTCTCCTTTTTGCTTGAATTTGAAGTACACTATGTCTCCGGGCCGTATCGTAGACCAAGTTTTACTCGAACCAATTTTTGATTGTTCTTTGGCAGTTCTAGGTAGCTTTACGCCTATTTCATTGTAACAGTTTAGAATCAATCCACTGCAGTCAATTCCTTTTCTTGAAGTGCCTCCATAGCGATAAGGTGTTCCAATATATGATTGGGCAGCAGTGATTGCTTTGTCGATTTTTTTCCTTTTCTTTTTACCTTGAGCATATGCATCGTTGGTAAAAACAATGCATGCTAAAATTGAAATAATGACTTTGAAAGTGATGAATCTCATAATTGATGTTCGAAATATCTTTTACTACTATAAATTTAGCGCCATATGTGTGGTATCACAGGAATATTAACCAATAATGCAGTCGGCAGGATGCATCTTATCCATTTGGAAGCGGCAACCAGATCGCTTTCTAAACGCGGACCTGACAACCAAGGTTCTTGGTTTGACAATCATGTTGGCCTTGGTCATCGGCGCTTATCTATCATAGATACTTCTGATAAGGGGAATCAACCGATTATCTCGTCAGATAATCGCTATAGAATAGTGTTTAATGGGGAGATTTATAATTATAGAGAACTAGCGAAACAACTTTCGTCCAAAGGCTATTCATTTAACTCTTCGTCAGATACAGAAGTATTACTCAATGCTTATATCCATTGGGGCGAAGAATGCCTTCAAAAGCTTAATGGGTTTTTCGCTTTTGCTATTTATGATCAGGAGGAGAAATCATTGTTTGTGGCACGAGATAGGGTGGGGATTAAGCCATTGTATTATTACCATGATGACGATAAGTTTCTGTTTGCTTCGGAGCTTAAAAGTTTGATGAGTTTTGGCGTTAAAAAGGAGATTGACCGAACCGCCCTCCATTTGTATTTTCAGCTGACATATATTCCTTCCCCTTTTAGCATATTCCAAAATGTATTTAAGCTCGAGCCAGGTCATTACTTGAAGATAGACTCGCAGAATGGACTTATAAAAGAGAAATGGTATGATTTGCCGGCATTAGACTTGCCAAAGATTGAAGAGCTATCGAGCGCCCAAAATATTGTGAAAGAGTCACTGCAAAAGGCCGTGAACCGTAGACTTGTTTCAGATGTGCCATTAGGCGCTTTTTTAAGCGGAGGAATAGACTCCTCTGTAATAGTAGCTTTGGCTTCCAACCATGTGGAAAACTTGAACACTTTCAGCATAGGGTTTTCCGACAATAAATTTTTTGATGAAACGGAATATGCGGACCTAGTGGCCAAAAAATACAAGACGAACCATCACGTTTTCAGTTTAAGCTCCCAAGATCTTTTTGATGAAGTTCAGGATGCCGTTCAATATTTAGATGAGCCCTTTGGTGATTCATCGGCTTTACCTGTTTTTATACTTTCTAAAAAGACCAAAGAACATGTCAAAGTTGCTTTATCAGGAGACGGGGCAGATGAGCTTTTTTCTGGATACAACAAACATGAAGCTTGGCTGAAGTCAGTGAGTAACGGATTTGTTGAAAAGATGGTAAAAAACGCAGCACCCATTTGGTCATTACTCCCAAAATCAAGAAACACTAAAGTAACAGATACATTTCGTCGATTAGACAAATTCGCGAGACTATCAAATCTTGATTTAAAAGACCGCTATTGGTATTTAGCAAGTTTTGTTCATGACGACTCTATAAGCAACTTGTTAAAATCTGAATATCACGGTCATAAATCAGCATTAGAAAAATTTAAGTCTCGCTTTGAGACGGGATCGGATTTGAATGAATTCTTGAGGAACGATTTGAAATTGGTGCTAGAAGGCGATATGCTTGTAAAAGTTGACCGTATGTCAATGGCAAATGGTTTAGAGGTACGTGTTCCATTTCTAGATCATGAGTTGATTCAGAATGCTTTTACACTTCATGCCAATCTCAAAGCAAATGCAACAGGAAGAAAGTTGATTCTCAAAAACACTTTCGAAGGCCTCTTACCTACCGAGTTATTGAATCGGCCGAAGCATGGTTTTGAAGTGCCATTGCTCCATTGGTTTCGTAAGGAACTATCGGCGGAGCTAGATGATTTGGTTTTTAATGAAAAGGAAATTCTGGCTCAAGGCATTTTTCATTGGTCTGAAATAAAAAAGATCAAGAGAAAACTATATTCTCTTGATCCTGGGGATGTCCATGTGCAAGTATGGACCTTGTATGTATTTCAAAAATGGTATAGGCGATTTTTTACCAATTAACCCAACCAAGAATTAAACATCCAGATATATTTTTGCTGAGTATTGATCAAAGCAATCATCATATCTTCTGTTTCATTATCTTCTATTTCAGCAGCCATTGATTTGACCATCTCTTCCTGTGTGATGAGTTTTTGTAATTGATCAACTATCGCGGTTACAGTTTCTATGTCATTAGAAACACCCTTAAGGGATTTAATATTTGATGTGCTTAAGTAGTCCTCGAATGTGTGGAGTGGACTGCCTCCGATGGCTAGTAGTCTTTCAGCTATTTCATCAATGTTTGCTAAGGCTTCTGTATAAAGCTCTTCAAATTTCACGTGCAATTCGAAGAACCTTTTGCCTTTAATATTCCAATGAAAGCCGCGGGTGTTTTGGTAATAAATATGAAGATCGCTGAGTAGTTGATTGACTTCAGTAAATAATTTTTCTTTTGACATTTTAATTAATTTAGCGTTTTAGTATAACTAGTGAGATCGCCTTTTAGTTCCTTTTTACGATTAAATAAAGGTCTAGATTGCTCTCATCTCTGTCTTGAAGGGAGAAGTCAGCAGTTGTAATAGATCTAACTAGATTGTCAGATTTTTTCAGCAATTTATTCCTATTCATCCTGTTTACTAAGTCATAAGGAACCCTTAAAATGGATGCTGGAAGTTTATGTTCAAGATTCAGAATGTCAAAACGCATAATCTTATTTACAGACTCCCTGTTTCGTTCATGATATTCCATTATGCGATCATTCCCTGCAATGCCTTTCATCTCTACATTATCGAAAATCGAGGAGGCCAGTGTAGTGAGCTCTTCGTTCGTGTACTCCCTTTCATGCCATGGATTACGGCTTAAGGTCATCTTGATGTTTGGTGTAGAGATCAATGCAGTTCCCCCCGGCTTTAAAAGGCGATAAATTTCTTCTAAAAATAGCCGATCATGTTTGATATGCTCGATCACCTGAAATGTGACGATGGTATCGAAAGAATTGTCTTTTATTTGCACGGGCGGAAAAGAACCGCTTTCAAAATTCAATTTGGGATATTTGTTCTTCAGGCGATTGATAATCACCTCTATCTTATCCAGCCCCAAATAGCTTGATGCTTTTGGGCTTATAAGATCAATCCCTCTTCCTTCACCACAGCCCAGCTCAAGAACATCGCCTTGAATATATGGAACGGCTACTTCATAAGCTTTCGAGAGCCGCTGGTGTATTACATTGTCCGAAGGGATCGCATCAGACGTTATTTCAGTAGTAAATACGCTCATTCCTAATTTTTGGACAAAGAAACCAAATTATTGGTTAACTTTTTTGCTTGAAATGAAGCATATTAAAAAAGCAATCCTCCTAATCGTATTAAGCGCTATTCACTTTGGGTCTATCGCGTTTGATCTCACGAAAATAAATCTCAGCTATCATTATCAGATGGAGGCTGATATTTTATTAAATAATCGGGTAGTTTCTGACGGAGACCTTTGGAACGTGTATGTCGAAGTTCGTGCAGCTTCAATAGCTAGATGGTCCAAAGTCTTGCTTTTGCAAAACAGTTATAACGCTATTGATCATGACACACTTTCTACATTTTCGGTAGATACTTTTTTAATAGAAGAGGACAAGCAGGTATTGAAATACATTTTTCCTAAAAAATCATTGGGTAAAGTATTGATTTTTTGTTATTCAGATTTAGATAAAGGCACTTATCGTTTCTTCGATATTTCTTTAAATCCAATGGCGGTATATTCTTCATTTTGTCCCTTGGATAGGGATGGGATGCCAATTATTCGTAGCTATGTATCGCAATCATCTGTGATTTTTCCAAATGATGGAAAATATCATGTGTATAGTTATCCAGAGAATTTTGGGCCGGCTGATCCCCCAATGGGAGAAATTAAAGCCTTAGCCCCAACATTGGATATTGACAGTAGCTTTTTCGTCCACGACTCACTCCAATTCTCTAATCGAAAGAGATTTTATCTTATTCAAAAAGACACCACTGTAGCTAGCGGTACAACACTACTTGATGTCCCATATTATTTTCCTGAAACACGCCTGATAGACGAGTTAGTGCCCCCGCTGACTTACATTACCACTTCTGCAGAATTCAGCGTGCTTACTGCAGTAGGAGATCAGAAGAAGAACTTTGAATCATTTTGGGTAAAAACATATGGCACCCGATTTAGAGCTAAAAGAGCGATTAAAAATTTCTATGATAGAATAAAAGAGGCCAACTTGTTATTTACGAGTTATAAGATGGGGTGGAAATCTGATCGAGGTGTTATATACATCATTTATGGTGCGCCGGACTCGGTATTAAAGGATGAAAGAAGTGAGATATGGAAATATCCTGAAGTTCAATATGAATTCGTAAAGATTTCAACTTTGTTTGCGCCACAAACATACTCTTTGAAAAGAAACAAGAGATATGAAAAGGAATGGTATAGACAAATTAGAAATTTAAGAGAAGGAGATGGTTAAGCAGAAATATGATAATTTGATATATGGAATCCGATCAATAATCGAGACCATAGAGTCCGGAAAAGATCTGGAGAAAATTTTTATTCAAAAGGAGGCGAAGAGTGATCTGATGAAGGAGTTGCTTCAGCTAATTCAAAAGCGCCATGTGCCTTTTTCGATTGTTCCTATTGAGAAAATTAATCGATTCACTGGAAAGAATCATCAGGGAGCGGTTGCATTCGTATCACCAGTCCAGTATTATGACCTTCACAATGTGCTCGCGCAGATTTTTGAGGAAGGAAAAAATCCATTGATCTTAATTCTTGATGGCATCACAGATGTGAGAAATTTCGGAGGCTTGGCTAGAACGGCAGAATGCTTGGGTGTTGATGCTATTTTAATTCCAACACGTGGAGGAGCACAGGTTAATCCAGATGCTATTAAGACTTCAGCCGGAGCATTAAACTATATCCCCGTCTGTCGCAGTACCAACTTAAAAGAGTCTATTACTTATTTAAAAGAGTCGGGACTTCAGATAGTTGCCTGTACAGAAAAGACGGATATTCTTTTAGGACAAGTTGACTTTAAAGCACCAACCGCATTAATTATGGGATCTGAGGATGAAGGAGTCTCGGGAGCTTACCTAGGCTTGAGTGATGTGAAAGCGAAGATACACATGACAGGTCGTATATCTTCGCTCAATGTAGCTGCAGCCACTGCGATGGCTTTATATGAAATAGATACTCAAAGGAGCTGATTAAATCAGCTCCTCCCCTTTATCTAATTTAACATCATTCACGAAATCTCTAAAAACGCCAGAGTCTTCTTTTTTGCAGATGAGTAGGATATCCTCAAAATCGGCAATTAGATAGCCAGATAACTCGTGGGCAACTACCAATCTTTTGTTTTTACTGATGATATAGTTGTCTTTGGAGTTGTACAATAGCGTATCGGCTTCAATTACATTTTCGTTTTCATCCTTATCCTTGATTTCATGGAGTGCATTCCATGAGCCGAGATCGGACCATCCAAAATCGCCTAATAGGACAAAGACTTGTTCAGATTTTTCCATGATAGCATAATCAATGGAAATGTTTTTAGATTGAGAATATGCTTTATTGATTTGCTTTTGTTCACTTTCTGTGAAATAGGCGCTATTACAATCTGAGAATAGCTCAGCTAGTTCCTTTTGATGTTTTTCAAAGGAGCCAATTATCGCATTGACTGACCAAACAAATATTCCAGCATTCCACAAGAAGTCACCACTCTCAACGAACTTCTTGGCCAATGAGATTTCCGGCTTTTCAGTAAACGTCTTCACCTTTTTTAGTTCAGAATTAGTCGATTCCTCATACTGTATATAACCGTATCCGGTTTCAGGCCTGTGTGGGTTTATTCCGATGGTAATTAATTTTTCATTATCCGCTTGATCTGCGGCACTATTGATTATTTCCCTAAAAGCATCTTCATTAAAAATCACATGATCACTAGGCAAAACAGCCATAATGGCATTTTCGTCTTGTTTTTTGATCTTGTATGCCGCGTAGGCAATGCACGGGGCTGTATTTCTTTTCGATGGTTCTAAGAGAATATTATTTGAGGAGAGTTCTGGCAGTTGCTCTTTTACTAATCCATCATATAATTCATTGCTGACAATCCATATATTTTCATTTGGAACATGATCTTTAAATCGGTCGTAGGTCATCTGAAGCAAAGATCTCCCTGTATTTAAAACATCCAAAAACTGCTTTGGTCTCTTATTTCGGCTGTAGGGCCAGAATCTGGTGCCTGTACCACCAGCCATAATAACTATATGTAGATTCTTGTTCACTTTAGTTTTGTTTTTAATTGCGCTGCAAATATATCCTTTTAAGTAAATTCATTTATTTGAGTTTAGTTTAGGTCAGCTTACCTGTTTTATTTTTAGTATTAGATGACGCAGATTCCGATAATATTGACTAATTTCTATTAAGAAACAATTATTAATGAAGCTAGAAACAGATTTATCGGTACAGTTAAAAGGTTCACTCAAAAAAGTCTTCGGATACGATAATTTCCGGGGTAATCAGGGTGAAATCATTGAACATATTATGAATGGTCATAATACGTTCGTCATAATGCCAACTGGCGCTGGTAAGTCAATGTGTTATCAACTTCCAGCAATAAATCAACCGGGCACAGTCATTGTCATCTCTCCATTAATCGCTTTAATGAAGAATCAGGTTGACCAAATGAATGCGGTTGGAGTTAATGCCAAGTACCTTAATTCCACTTTAAATAAAGGGGAGGCGACTCGTGTAAAAAAGGAGACTTTGGCAGGGGAAGTCAAACTTCTCTATGTTGCTCCCGAGTCGCTTACCAAAGAGGAAAATGTTAAGTTTCTAAAAAAAGCGCAAATTTCCTTTATAGCAGTTGATGAGGCTCACTGTATTTCTGAATGGGGGCACGATTTTCGTCCAGAGTATCGAAGAATTAAAAGTATTATTAGCGAGTTGGGAGATATTCCAATTATTGCACTGACTGCCACAGCTACGCCAAAAGTTCAGCTGGATATATTAAAAAACCTTGGAATTGAGGGTGCTAATCAATTTCAATCTTCGTTTAATCGAACGAATTTAGTTTATCATGTTAAACCCAAAAAGCAAGCAAAGAAACATCTGATAAGGGTCGTAAAAGATCATAAAAATGAATCAGGGATTGTTTATTGCCTAAGTAGAAAGAAGGTAGAAGAAATTGCGGAATTCTTGAGAGTCAATGGGGTAAAAGTAGCTCCATATCATGCCGGCTTGGACTCCTCTGTCAGAATGAGAAATCAAGATGCTTTTCTTAATGAGGATATTGACGTCATTGTAGCCACCATTGCCTTTGGTATGGGTATTGATAAACCTGATGTTAGGTTCGTTGTTCATTATGACGTGCCTAAATCAATTGAGGGTTATTATCAAGAAACTGGTCGAGCAGGCCGTGATGGCATAATGAGCACCTGTGTGATGTTCTACAGTTATAATGACATCATAAAACTGGAGAAGTTTAGTAAAGATAAGCCTGTAACCGAAAGGGAAAACGCGCGACTTTTACTTGATGAAATGACCTCATTTGCAGAATCTGCAGTATGCAGGAGGCGGCAGCTACTTCATTATTTTGGTGAAGAGTATGACCGTGATAACTGTGAATGTTGTGATAATTGTTTGCAGTCAAGAACAAAGTTTGATGGAACTGAATTTGTAAAAACAGCAATACAGGCGACACTTCAAACAGAAGAGCGGTTTAATATTAGCCATATAGCAAACTTTATTACTGGTAAAAAGTCTAGCCACATTGTTAGTTATGGGCATGACAAACTGGACGGTTTTGCAAGTGGAAACGATCAAACCGAGCGTTTTTGGAAATCAGTGATTCGACAAACGATGCTGAAGGACTTATTGTCAAAGGATATTGAAAACCCTGGAGTTTTTAAAGTTTCTGACAAAGGGAAAAACTTCTTGATTGATTCTTTTCATGTTGATTTATTCGAAGATCACGAATATGACACAATAGGAGAGGAGGAAGAAATTGAGAAGGAGACGATAAATACCAAAGCATACGATAAAGTGCTTTTCGATCTGATAAAGCATCTTCGAAAAAAAGTAGCTGATCAAAAAGAGGTTCCTCCGTATGTTATATTTCAGGAACCATCAATGGAAGAAATGGCTACTTTATATCCAACAAGTATCGATGATTTAATCAAAATTGTAGGAGTAGGAGAGAGTAAAGCCCGAAAATTCGGGAAACCATTTTTGGAATTAATCAATAAATACATCGAGGATAATGATATCATTACAGCTTCAGATGTGCTGGTAAAATCTTCTGGATCGAAATCTAAGAATAAGATTTTTATTATTCAAAAGATAGACAAGCAAATGGATCTTGATGAAATAGCGGAAGTGAAAAACATGAAATATGAAGATCTCTTGTCAGAAATAGAGGTTATTTGTTTTGGGGGCACCAAACTCAATTTGGATTATTATATAGATCACGTACTTGATGATGATCGCCAAGATGACTTATACGACTATTTTTTAAATGCTGAGACTGACAATATGGTAGTAGCTATGGAAGAACTAGGAGAATATTATTCTGAAGATGAAGTTCGGCTGATGCGTATAAAGTTTATGTCTGAGTACGCTCATTAGGGTTTTCTCTTGGATACTGAACTTAAAATTTAATTAATCACTATTGGCATTAAGAAGATTGGTTTCAAATCGCCGTAATATTGCACTTTGAAATTTAGAATCCTTAATCTTAATTAACATGAACGTATTGGTTCTTGGAAGTGGCGGACGCGAGCACGCACTGGCATGGAAAATTAGACAAAGTAGTCTTTGTGAAAAGGTGTTCGTAGCACCTGGAAATGGGGGAACTCATAAAGTAGCTGAAAATATTCCTGTTGATATTAAAGACTTTGATGCCATAAAAAGCATGCTACTTGATAAAGAAGTTACCATGCTTATTGTCGGTCCTGAAGAGCCTTTGGTCTTAGGAATAGTAGATGAATTAAAAGCAGATTCAAGATTTCAAGATTTATATATTATTGGCCCTGATAAGCTTGGAGCTACATTGGAAGGGAGTAAGCAATTTGCCAAGGAATTTATGTTGAAGAACAACATACCAACGGCAGGGGCTAAATACATCAACAAGGATAATTTGGAGCTGGGATTTTCTTTTCTTGAAGAGTTAGATGCGCCATACGTGCTTAAAGCGGACGGACTGGCTGCTGGCAAAGGAGTTATCATCACGGATAATCTCGACGAAGCAAAGGAGAATTTGAAAGACTTGATTCTAAATCAAAGGTTTGGAAAAGCAAGCGCAACTGTTTTGATAGAAGAGTTTTTAAGTGGGATTGAACTTTCTGTTTTTGTTCTAATTGATGGAAAAGGAGGGTATGTTATTCTTCCTGAAGCAAAGGATTACAAAAACATTGGGGAAGGTAATACTGGATTAAACACAGGAGGAATGGGGGCAGTTTCCCCAGTGATCTTTGCTGATCGCACGTTTATGCAAAAGGTTGAAGACCGCATTGTCAAGCCTACAGTAGCAGGTATCCAAGCTGCGGAAATGGATTACAAAGGGTTCGTTTTCATAGGTCTAATGAATAAGGGGGGAGAGCCTTTTGTCATTGAATACAATGTGAGAATGGGAGATCCTGAAACCGAAGCTGTTATGCCAAGAATTAAATCAGATTTTCTCGAAACCTTAATTATGGCTGCCAAAGGAGAATTAGAAAATGCAGCATTGGAGATTGAGCCATTTACGTGTGCTACTGTCATGACCGTAAGCGGAGGCTATCCTGAAGCATATGAGAAAGATAAGCTGATTGCTTTTAAAGAAGAACTCAAAGAAGTTGTGGTATTCCACGCAGGAACAAAAATGATAGGTAAAGACGTCTACACTAATGGTGGTCGCGTCATCACAGTAACCGCGCTAGGAAAGAATATGGAAGAGGCGACAAGCAAAAGCTACAAAGCCATCCAAAATATTTCTTTCGAAGGAGTGTATTATCGAAAAGACATTGGATTTGATCTTCAGGAATTGGGACAATAACATTTCAGTTTCTTATATTTGATTAAATTGAAATAACCGGAAAGATGGGATGTGCGTCATGTAGTAGTGGAGAGGGTGAAGTAGCAGCAGGCTGCCAAAGCAATGGAGGTTGTAGTACAGGAGGTTGTAACAAGTTAAATGCCTTCGACTGGTTATCGAATATGGATAGGCCTATTGAAACTTCTTGTGATATTGTTGAAGTCCGCTTTAAAAATGGAAGAAAAGAGTTTTTCAGAAATAGTAGTGATCTGGATGTTACTACCGGAGATGCTATAATTGTAGATGTTCCAAATGGTCATCATTTGGGTCACGTTTCTTTGATGGGAGAGTTGGTTAAGCTCCAGATGCGCAAGAAAAGTGTAAAGGACAATGATGAAATCAAGGCCATTTACAGACTTGCGACGCTTAAAGATATAGAGAAATACAGGCAGGTTAAAAACAAAGAATCTGCAACGATGTATAGATCCCGAGAGATTATACAAGAGCTGAGCTTGCAAATGAAGCTTACTGATGTGGAGTATCAAGCTGACAGTGGTAAAGCAACATTCTATTATTCAGCAGAAGAACGAGTTGACTTCAGAGAGTTAATCAAGCGGCTTGCTGGTGAATTTAAGATTCGCGTTGAAATGAAACAGATTAGTCTCCGACAGGAGGCAGGCAGGCTCGGAGGTATAGGGTCTTGTGGACGAGAACTTTGCTGCTCTACATGGCTGACTGATTTTAAAAGCGTCAGCACACAAGCCGCTCGATATCAAAATCTTTCACTCAACCCTGGTAAACTTTCTGGACAGTGTGGGCGACTTAAATGCTGCTTGAATTATGAGCTTGAAACTTATATGGACGCCTTGAAAGATATTCCAGAAGTTACCAAGCCATTGTTGACCAAAAGAGGTCCTGCGAGGCTTCAAAAAACGGATATTTTTCGAAAAATTATGTGGTTCGGGTATGCCGATGATAATAATTGGTATCCTGTGTCTGCAGAAAGAGTTATTGAGATTCAGGAAAGTAATACCCAAGGTCAAAAAGTAGATACGCTTACCGTGGATGAAGAGATAGCCACTGCTCCACAGCAGGACACCTTACTTAACAGTGACTTGGCTCAAATGGATTTGAAATTTTCCAAGGGCAATAAGAACAAGAAAAAGACGAATAATCGCAGAAAAAAAGGGTCTGCAAGCAATAACAAACAGAATAGAAATCCGAGAGGAAAAAATTAATGAATCGATTGTTGTATGGTCTAATAATCATTGGGCTTTTTGCGTGTGATGAAAATCGAATATTTGAAGATAATTATCGGCTAACAGAAAAGTACTGGCATGTTGATACGGTTGCGAGTTTTACCTTTGATATCAATGAGCCAAATGAGAATTATAACCTCTTTATCAATATTCGGAACTCTTCAGCTTACCCCTATTACAATTTGTATGTCAAATTCATTTTGGAAGATTCCGCCGGTAATGAGCTATTGAGTGATCTTGAAAATCTGATTTTATTTGATTCCAAAACAGGCCAACCAAAAGGGAGTGGTCTTGGAGATGTTTTCGACCATCAATTTGAACTTGTTGAAAAGTTCCAATTTCAAAAACAAGGAAGCTACACGATGAAGTATCAACAGTTTATGAGAATCGATAGTCTGCCGATGATACATTTTGTAGGTGCCAGAATAGCAAAAACTATTGACTAATGCGAAAGACGAACTTATTTAGTTTTTCGTCAAATTTGCCTTTGTCGAGCCAAAATTCTCTGCTATAGAAATTAATATACTGCCAGTTTTTTTCTGTTAGTTGATGAAATCGGTAAGCATACGCCTCTTTCGATGACAGGGTCTGATAAAATAAATCATCATCTGTCAGGATAAGACCTTTGTATTCGTCAGGAGATTTTACTGTCACGTCTGCATAGGGAAGTTCTTTTATAAGGCTGTCTTCACTACCTATTATTTGAGTACTTAAATACCAATCTTGATTTTTGTTAATGTGGATGGATTTATTTGGTTTCCATCTATTCTCACTCACCTCTTTAGCGTAAGTCAAGTAGGCTTTTAGGAGTTTTGGTCCTAAGTTTTTACTGTCTTCTACTTTTAGTTGGGAAGGCTCTAGACTAGTTATAAATATTATTTTTTCTTTTGCTCGGGTGATCGCTACATTTAGTCGGTTTTCTCCTCCTGCTGCATTGAGACTTCCAAAACGGAGCTGAAGCTTACCCTCTGGATCATTGCCATATGCGGAGCTAAAAATGATAACATCCCGTTCATCTCCTTGTACATTTTCAATGTTTTTCACAAACAAATTTTCCGGCATGGGGAAGTCGGCCAGCTCTAGCTTATCTAGAATGAGGTTTTGTTGAGACACATTAAATGTAACTACGCCAATAGAATGATTAGGATTGATTTGATGTCTTTTGGAAATAATGTCGATCACCATATCTGCCTCAATTTCATTGGAACTGTTCTCCCAGATCCCATCTACTTTTATCAGTTCTATTGCAGGGGTTTCACTGTTCACAGCTACAAAATGAGGCAACATTTTTAAGCGACCCTCATAGAAATGCTCGTTAGAAAAATGAATAAGTGACAATGCCTTACTTCGATAATGCCCAGTTAAATTACAGTGTGATATATATTGTTTTGAGAGCTCCAACAAAGATTCCGCATCCAAAGCTGGATGTTCTTCAGAGTCATCTTCCCATTTCACTCTATATAGGTCATTGGGTCTGAGCTGCTTATCATCACCTGCGATCACGACTTGCTTGCCCCTATACATTGCGGGAATTCCGCGCTCCGCAAAACATTGACTCGCTTCATCAAAGATGACCAAATCAAACATTTCCTTCATAGGAAAAATGGCCGATGATGATTCTGGAGAGGCCATCCAACATGGAATAAGTGAAAAAAGCTCCTCACTGAACTGATTGATCACTTTTCTAATAGGCCAGACTTTTCTTTTTTTAGTGACTTGATGGTAAAGATCCCGATAGCTGACAAGATTATTTAATCTATTATATTCCAGCTTGTCATAAGTCTTCTCACGAACTTTCAATAAGACTATCTCCTGACTGGCATCCGTCTTATCAGCGATACCTTGTTGGAGTTCTTTTGTGAGATGGTCAAGTTTTAGTGATGAAACAGCTCGCAAGATTGGATATTTAATTTCTATGTGATTGATCCATGCTACAGCGACGCTATTGATTATTACATCAATGACTTGAGAGTGTTGTATATCCTCCAGCTGATATATTTCATTTAAGAGTTTTTGCTGGCCGGAGGTGAATTTGGACTTAATTTGGTCGTATTCGACTATTTGGTCAAAGTATTGTGTCAATTCTTGTTGAAGATCCTCGACAGTTCTTTTTTCAAGTATTATCGTTCTTATTTGGATGTCCGATAGGTACCGACTCCACAATGCTTGTTGCACCGGTAACCTTTCTGTAAACGCTAACAGCTTATTCAATGCTGAAATGTACTGTTCCCTATTATTGTCTTTTACTGATATATACTCTCCCAGTGATCTAATACTTTTGAAAGTTTTATAAGATTTTAACCCAAGTTTTTGATAAAAAAACCAGTTTTGAATTTCTATTTTTCTGAAGGAACTTGGAAGTTTATTAAGCCATTGAAAACTTGTAAGCTCGGAAAGGATATGTTCATAATTCAAACGATTGTCCATTTTTTCCAAGAGCACTTTAAACCCTAATCTGTCACTTTTCAAATTATTAGCTATCAGTACTCGGGTAATGAAAATTTTATCCTTTGAAAAAAGCTTCCACCTGAGCCATTGAAATAAATTATTCCTCGATCGAATGGCATGTTCTAGTGCCTCCTGAAATCTACCAAGTTCACTTGAAGCAAGTGTGGTTTCCATGCCCAAGCCTTTGAAGCATTGCATGATGCTTTTTTCCTTATTGACAATCCAATCCTTATCTTCTAAAGGCTCAAAGCTTCTGATTCTCTTATAATTATCAAAGACTTGATCATTGTCAAGATTATTGATCAGTTGTTTTATTTGATCACGATGTGTCGCAAAGTGGAGTACCGTTTCGTAATCTAATACGTTCTTAACAAATTCCTTAGACTCTGTGATGAGTTGCTTATTTAAGGCTAATACGTCATCTGTAATTTCTTTTATTGTAAGTAAATCATTCGTATCAAACTCCGCAAAACTTGGCCCTTCTTTCCAAAAAAGGTCTTTTTTATCAAACAATTTTTCATAGTCAATAAACCGCTTGACCTTTGGTATAAAATCGTGAAGTGCTTCAAAATTAAATTCTCGATAATCTTGATTAAGGGAAATAACTGATTTTTTTGGAGACGAAATCAAATACAACTCCTTTATAGATTTTCCACATTCTTTTTCATCGAAAAGAGCTAATTTGAATTCATCAAGCTCCTCGACGCTGGCATCAATTACCCTACTTGATTGCAGGAATTTTCTTTCTAGATAAATAGCATCTAAGCTATTATTTTTTTGTTTGTAATCATCAATGCTGTCAATCTGATGAGCTATTTTTTCAAATATTGTTTTTCTATCATTTTTAAAGTCATGCACTAATCCTACAAAATCGTGCAGCTCTTTTGATCTTAGTCGTTCATGAACTACGTCAAGGGCAGCCTTTTTTTGACAAACTAGCAGAACATTTTTGCCACGAGCAATATAGTCGCAAATCAAATTACTTATAAGTTGAGACTTGCCAGTACCGGGAGGCCCTTGAATGACTAACGAGTTACCCGCTTTTATTTTATTTAAAGCCGCTTCTTGTGAGGCGTCAAGATCAAAGGGCGTGTAGGTGTTTTCTTCCTTTACCTTATCGGAATACCTCACCTTTTGTGCTTGTTGCGCATTCTTTTCAGTTTGGCTAGCAAAGAAGGAGTTGATATCTCCTCCTTCTTCATTTTCCAAGAGCTTGACATAATCAGGAACCAAGTAAGAGCCTGCCTGAGGGAAAATACCAAGAACGGCTTCAGGGTACATTTTCAATTTCCCTGATTGTTCAATTTTTTCTAAATCTGATTTTTTGCTATTTTTAAATGGTTTTAGTTCATCGATGAAGTTGTCCTGATTGAAATTAACTTCGATCGCGCTGTTTTTTATTATTTCGTATAGTTGCGTCCTAAAAACGGTACTGTCTGAATCGAGATGATTAAGTACTTGTTCTATTAAATCTTCGTCGAGATCAATTTTGTTGAAATAGGCATAAGCCAAGAGGAAACTTTTATTCAGCGTAATATTTACGTCTTGTCTTAGAGAGAGTGACCAATCTTTTCCGTCGCTTTTTAATTCCACAGGAAAAAATACGAGTGGGCACTTTACTAAAGTGTCATCTAAAAATTTACCTGCGATGAAAGGCCATCCAATATAGAGGTCTTTGGCTCCTCTTTCTTGGAAGATGAAGTCATCTATTCGTCTTATTCTTTTGAGGCGGTCACTTATCTTGTTATTATCTTGGTCATGGGTGTCTACTTCTTTACATAGACGGATATTCCTTTTTTGTGCGATCAGATCAGAGATAATACTAAAGGAAGATTTCTCTAAAATATTGTCAAATTGATGTAAGTCTATGGTTTGATCTGAAATCAACCTTAGCAGTAGCAATGATCTATTGTTACCTGATAGATTGGTCAATCTATTTAAATATGTTTTGAGGATTTTATCCATGCTATGGTGTGAGTCTCAGGTAAGGTAATATTTTTTGATAGGTTGAGTCATTAAGGGTAAGTATGTTTTTCAAGTCTTTAAGCCCTTTATAGTCGCCGTGTGTCTTGCGATAATTAACAATGGCTCTCGCCAACTTATAATTAATGTAAGGATGTCCAGAGAGTAATTTATTGGAGTCTGTATTTATGGAAATTTTATTTTGAATTTGTTCTCGTGAAAATCGTTGCTCCATTTTATTAATAACCACAGAATCCAATCCGTAAACTTCATGTAGCTGAGAAAGAGAATGGAAACCGCCTAGTCTGTCGCGGTATTTGATAATTCGAGCAGATAATTTTTCACCAATGCCATGGATTGATTTCAGCTGACTGGTGTCAGCTGTATTGATATCAAGGATGACTAAAGGGATACTCTTGGTCTTGGTGATTACTTTTCCCTTTATTGGAGGTTCATTTATTGGAGGTTTAATTTTAATGAAAGGGGCCAATTGATCATAGCTGTCTTTATCTAGCCCGTAGATTTTTTTTAAGTCCTCTTTCTTTAAAAATGTACCTCCTTTATTCACGTACTTCTCTATCCTTTCAGCGATCCACTGATCTAATCCCATGGAGATTAATTCTTCACTTAAGACAGTGTTAGGATCAAAAAAAACAGGACTGAGTTTTTTTCGATTTGCTTTTTTTGTAGCTTTTTCAGCGGAATAACTTGCTCTGTAAGCAATGTTTGCAGAAACAATTTCACCCCATTCCTCTAATTCTTTTTGATTATCAAAGTTGAATGTTGCCTGATTTTCGTGGTAGTAAAACACAACTCTCGGGACAATGGCGGTGAGGATCACAAGAATAATTAAAAGGATAGTTCCTATTGCTTCCGATTTAGAAAAGCCTAGGATATCTACCAACCACTTACGAAATATCATCATACACTGTGATTTATATCATAAATATAGAAAAAGGTGAACAGCAAGTACATTAAAAGAGTTAACTGATTTACTTTTGTATATAAGTTAAATGTCGTAAGTGAAGGATTTCAGGGTATTAAAGGTTTCTTATAAGCAAGCATCTCTAGAATTAAGAGAGTCAGTTTCTTTTGGTGAGTTTTCTGCAAAGAAGTTCATGGTCGAAACGCGTAATATACTTGGCATAGAGGAGATGCTGGTGTTGTCTACTTGTAATAGAACTGAAATCTACTATACGGCTGAAAAGTCCCTAAAAAAGCAGCTGTGCGCGTTGCTTGATGTTCATCAGCAATTGTCGGTTTCTGCTTACGATTTTTTTACTGAGCTAGCGGACAAAGCAGCCCTTACGCATCTCTTCAGAGTCGCACTTGGACTGGAATCGCAAGTATTAGGTGAAAACCAAATAATCAATCAGGTAAAGAAAAGTTATCAATGGTCTGCTGATGAGAACATGTCGGGTCCGTTTTTTCACAGGTTGCTGCATACCATTTTTTTTACGAATAAAAGAATAGAGCAAGAAACAGGGTTTCGAGATGGAAACACTTCAACATCATCATTAGCGGTCGATTTGGTAAAGAGTTTTATCCCAAAATTTGACGCGCCAAAAGTCTTGGTTATTGGACTTGGAGAGATAGGAAGGGTGGTTGTCGATAATATGAAAGGGATATCAGCAGAAGTAACCTTGGTGAATAGAACAAGGTCTAAGGCTGAGGAGGTTGCCGTTGAAACAGGGTTTAAAGTTGGTGATTTTACTCAGTTAGATGAGCTCGTCAAAAGCCACCATGTTATAGTTGCCAGTGCTACTTCTCAAAACTATTTAATAACACCAGACACTTTAGCTGAAAATGGTCAAATTAAGCTCATTGTGGACCTTGGTTTGCCAAGAAACGTCGATCCAGTTTTGGAGAAAAGGCAAGATTTACTAACCTATAATGTTGATCAGCTCTCTAAAACGACCAATGTTGCTTTAGAAGAAAGAGCAAAGTTAGTACCAGCCGTAGAAGCGATCATCTCAGAGGCACTCAATGAGTTTTCTTCATGGTCTCTTGAAATGGAAGTATCTCCCACCATCAAAAAGCTCAAACTGGCGCTAGAAGAGATTCGTAAGACCGAGTTAGCGAGACATTTGCAAAATGTAAATGAAGAAGAAGCAAAGAGACTTGAAGTCGTTACGAAGAACATGATACAAAGAGTAATCAAATTGCCTGTGTTGCAGCTAAAAGCAGCATGTAAGAGAGGCGAAGCTGAAACGTTAATTGAAGTACTCAATGATCTTTTTAATCTTGAGAAAGAGAAAAGCGGGAAAAAGTAATCCTCAGCGTCTACCTTTATATAAATGTTTTTCCTTTTCCTTTTATTTTCTTTTTCCCTTTCGGGTAATCCTGTCATAGTTTCATCTGGTTCATTTCAAGGTCTTGCTTATGAAGATGGAGAGATCATTATACCTCCTGTATATGATGCCATAGGTTGGTCAGATGGGAGCGTACAGATTCAAGGAGAACTGATCGGATTCAAAGAGAATAATCAATGGGGGCTTATTAATCTTAAGAATAAAAAAATCTCAGGTCCGGCTTTCATAGAACTAAAGCCATTTGTACATGGTTATTTTCTTGCGGCTATTAAGGGCCGTTTCACAAATTTACCGTTCTATGGCTTGCTTGATAAAAACGGTCAGACCATCGTTAGATTCAATTTTATGCAGTTATCCCCTTTGGGTTCTGAAAATATTCTCGCCGCTAGTTATGAGCAAGGGCATGTATATTACGGTGTTGTAAATTACCAAGGTGAAGAGCTTATCCCTCCGATTTACGATAAAATTGAACTAGATGGAGAGGTGCTCATTGCTACCAAAAAGAACAAAATAAAGGTATATCATCTTTCTGGAAGACAAATTACGCCAGCCTTTATTGAGGGAATTCAAAGGGTTCCCGTTGGGTATTCACTAGAAGACGGGGGGCAATTTGGTCTATTATCGAAACATGGAGACTGGATTCATAAAGTAAAATTCAAGGCGATTGTAGACCATGCAGCTTATAACTTCAATCATTGGGAAGTATCGTGTTTACGAAATGATTGCAATCAATTTGAGATTAGTGCAGATTCTTTAATGTTAAATGAGCGGCAACAGCTTGTTGCACATTTAAATAACACACAACATTTTCTCGGTGGAGATAGTGCGTTACATTTTGGCAAGAAATATAAGATTCAATCAGTTCAAAGAGGTTTTCTGGTCATGCAGAATCGTTTTGACGGGAGCTATGCACTTTTTAAAACAGACGGAAAAAAAATGATTGATGGCCAAGATGATTTGATTGTTGATGATCAATATTTTTATTGCAAAAAAGAGGAAGGTTGGAAGGTTCTGGACAACTTCGGAAAGCTTATCAATAATCAAAAATATGATTCAGTAGGTCATTCGCATGATTCTAAAATTCCAACTAGAAAGAATGGATATTGGGGTTGGACTGACTTTACAGGGGAGAAAGTGATCAATTACAAATACGATTTTGTTGGTTCTGGCGTGGTTGATGATCAATTTATAGCACGATATATTAACTCTTGGGGTGTTGTTTCGTTCCATGATGACTTCATAATACCGCCAAATTTTGATTCAATATTTACGGCGGGTCGTTATTATTTAGCAAAAATGGGATCGGCAACATCCATATTCTCATCGGAGGGTAGCCTCCTAATTGAAACAGGTGATAAGGTCATTTATGATAATGATAATTCCTTAATCAAAATACTTGATGAGGATGGGCGTAGCTACATTATGACAGAAGAAGGGCAAGTATTACCTTCTAAATATGATGATGCAATAAAGATGGGACGCTTTATATTACTCAACACTAAAGGGTATTTCACAATATTCGAAAACGATAATTACATTCTATCACCTTCTGATAAAGTTGAAAATGTGTTAGGCTTTGCTTCAGGCTTCTTTCACATTATAAAAGACGGGAAACATGGGTTTGTCGACTTACAAGGTAATTTACGAATTGCCAACAGGTATGAAGACGCAAGAGATTATCAATCGGGACTTGCTGCGGTCAAAATAGGAAAGGGCTGGGGATTTATAGACGCGTCGGAACGTCTCGTCATACAACCCCACTATGCAGAAGTAAGTAGCTTTAGTGATGGTTTGGCGATAGCTAAGGAGAATGGCAAATACGGGTTACTTGATAGCCAAGGGAAAAATATTGTTTCATTTAGTTGGGAACACATTGAGCGCTTGATTACTGGCAACTATCTTTTAACGAGTTTAAATGGAAAAAAGGGGCTTGCAGATAATGAAGGAAAAATAATTTTGAGACCGAATTACGAGGAGCTTCTCGATACTCCACAAGGATTAGTCGTTGCTACGAAAGGTTCTTTTAAAGGCGTTTTGGACTATAATGGTTATACAAAAACACCATTTGATTATAAGGAGATTCGTATACTTGGGGATTATTTACTCCTATTGAAAATCAAGGAATACGTACCTAGCCAACCATCACCTTATTGATATTATCAATAACGAAATGCTTATTTGCCATTTCTGAAATATTTTCTGGGGCAATGCTTTCGATAGCCTCAAAGTAAGACTGCCATGACTGTGCTCCAGTTCCCCATTCAGTCACTGTTTTAATCATCAACGCTGAGCTAAACGGAGAGTCAAAAGCAGATAAAAGCTTTCCTCTTAGATAGTTTTTCAACGAATGGAGTTCATCGCTAGTAACAGGGATTGTTTGGAGCTTAATGATTTCTTTATTGATTTCATCAAGAGCTAATTGTCTTTTTTCTTTCAATATGTCCGCACCGATCATCCAGAATGAGGCCTGCTGAAGATGATTTATTGAGGAAGAAATTCCATAGGTGAGACCTTTTTCTTCTCTAATATTTTTCATCAGGCGAGAACCGAAATATCCACCGAGAATGTCATTGGTGATTTTCAAATAGTTATAGTCCGGATGAAGGCGATTAATACTTTTTAGGCCAAGTCGCATGCTAGTTTGCACAGCGTCTTTTTTATCCTCATATATATCGAAGTTAACAGCGTTCTTTACAATGCTACTCGCTGTTGGTAACTTAACCCTACCGGTGAAAATGCTTGTCACGTCATTGATAATACCTGTGTCGATATCGCCGGTGAGGTAGATGCGTGGTAGTGATTGTAATTTTTCTTGAAAAAATGAAACAAGGTGATCTTGGTTTAATTTTTTGACATCCGAAATTTCGGGATAATGCCCATAGATATGATCAGGAAAAATATGAGCGCGAAATATGCGACTTGCAATTGCACTATTCTTTGATTCTTGCTGCTTGAGTTGTTGCTCCCTGATGCTTTTTTGAATCGCTAATTCCTTGTTAGGAAAGTCACTATTGTTTAAAATATCTTCAAGCAAAAGAAGAAGGTTCGGAAAAAACTTCTTCAAACTGTAAAGCTTGACATTGAACTTGTCAAAAGACGAATTTATTTCTAGTTGACTGCCATAAAAATCGAGCGTTTCCGCTATCGTCTCTGCATTTTTAGTTTTTGTTCCTCCTGTTAGGAGCTGAGCTGTTAAGTGGCTTTGCTCATGAAGAGATTCAACGGATTTCCCAGCGTCAAAAACCAACTCAAGAAAAATGATAGGTTGAGCGCTATGCTGTAAGGTAGTTACCTCAACTCCGTTTACAGTATGCGTACTGAATTCAGGAAAATTTGGTTGAGATATAGTGGTGGCTTTTGGAGCCTTGGTGCGATCTAAAATCAATTTAATGTTGCTTCTGTGTCGGTTGTTTGATCTAAATTGAATTTAAATGATAACCTCAAAGTCTCCGCCAGAGGGTGATCATTGTCGCTGGGGACTAAATAGGAAAAATCAACACCAAAAACTTGGTAATTAAACCCTATACCAGCTGTGAAATACTTTCTGTTGCCTTTTTTCTGACTTTCATAAAAATATCCAGCTCGAACAGCGAAAATATCTTTGTATAAATATTCTGTACCTATGGAGATCATAATTTCTCTCATTTCCTCGGCGAATACTCCACCTCCACCGGAGGTGCCTGGCGCATCAGAGAATGATCCAAACGCACCGCTCAACAATGGTCTATTGGGATCTTCACCTCTTAAAATGACTGGTTCATTAGTCACTGGGTCTCGAACAAAACCACCATTATCATTGACTTCATACACAGGTGGTGTAGGTACCAATAGTTTGTTGAAGTCTAATAAGAATGTCAATGAATTATAAGGGTCAATTTTGGTTTTGAAACCACCACCTATTCGTAGGTTCGCTGGGATAAAATCTTCGTTAGAGTCGGAACTATAAGTGATTTTCTGCCCGAAATTTGAGATGTGTGCACCAAAAGAAATTTCAGAATCTTTTCCACTGAAGATTATCGGTTTATTAAAATAGTAGCCAATATCAATCGCTACACTTGTTCCAGCGGATGCATCAGGAGCACTTGTTAAATTACCGGCCAGATTGGACCAAATAAATCTAATGGTACCACCAATACCCATGTTCTCGGTAAGCTTCCTTGAATAGGTGGCATCAATGGCTGCCTCACGTGGATTTTCGAGTCCCTGAGGCTCTCCGTTTTCGTCGGTCAGCTGGATCTCTCCGAGATCAAAATAGCGAAGCGTAGCTCCGACAGTTTGAATGCGGTCAATTTTTTTGTAAAATGTCAGATAATTCAAAGACATATCATCAACAATTTTGCCTAGCCATGGACTATAACTAAAGGAAAAGCCCAAGTCATCTTCAATGAACGCCAACTTTGCGTTATTCCAATGAACGCTGTAGACATCTGGGGAGCTTGCAACTCCCGCATCTCCAAGTGCAGATCCTCTGCTATCGGGGGCGAAGCTTAAGAAAGGAACAGCAACGGTTATCGGATTCCTAGTACTGTCTTGTCCAGAAATAAACGCGGCATTGGAGCCTTGCCCATAAAGTGCTATAGGTAGAAGGCTTGCTATAAAAACTAAAGCTTTCGGAAAAACCTGATTCATTCAATTTTTTTTTAGGTGCGCAAAGATAATTAATTAATGATTATTAGCCTTTTTATAAAGTTGTTAGTTGCCCCATCCTGGCCGCTCGTTAGTTGAACGTGAAGAAAATAAACTCCTTCTGGTAGCGAAGTGGAAGGTCGCCAAGTAATGTTTTCTATAGTTGAAGGACTGTCGTTGTAGTAAAGGTCTTCATTAATGATCTGATTACCCATCACATCAAAGATGCCAATAGTTATATCCAATTCATCGCCTTCCCTATCCTGGGTAAAACGAATATTCATGTTTTTTCCCGTCTTTAGAGGGTTAGGATATATACTTATGTCTGACAAATTGAGGATTGGTTGGTCTGATACTTTAAATTCAACCGAAATTGTGCTAGAGTTATTGTACGAATCCCAAACTTTTAATTCTCCACGATAATTGCCAGCGGCTATGTTTCCCATTGGGTATATAATTGCGCCTTTTTGATAAGTTTCGACGCTGGCCTTGTAATAATCATTCAAAATAATCTCGATGGTATCGTTAAGGTTAAGGCTCAGGTTTTGATTAAACCCATTCTGAGATATGTTAATACCAGATTCATCGGAGAGTTGCACGATGAACAAGTTGTTTTGATTGATAGTCATTCCAGCCTTATAAGGAGCATCGTTAACGAAAATACTAATGTTTGGAGGGATCACGTCAGGTTGAATATTGTCAGACGACCCACCAAGAACGACATTGTTGGTTCCTCCACTGGCATCTTGCATAGTCTTTTCATCAAGAAAATACCCATTGATTTTTCCTCTTTCAAACTTGTAGGAAGTATTTTTTGGGATCAAAAAAGTCGTCGTAAAACTACCATTCTCAACTTGAACTTCACTTCTATGAAGGGCATTCGTTTGTTCTACGTAAGTGAAAGGTGCGTTTTGCTGACCCTTGGTCTGCTTTTCCTGAGGGATGTCCCAAAGGGTTAAAGTGCCAGTACCATTGAATGATTCTACTTTTTGTCCAGCTGATGATACACGTCCTGTAAGTGTTATCTCTTGAAGTGCGCTTAGCGTATCGGTTTTTTCATTAAGTCCATCAATCGTAATGTCATATTTGGGGTAGTTTAATGTAAGGAACGGATCTCCTAAAAGTGCAAAATTTCGATTTATCCGTCCTTCTAAGCTTTCGTTTTTAGTTTGCTTAACAATATCTCCCAAGGTTGGTCTTCTCCCATCGATCAAGCCAAAAGTGCTCCGGTGAAAAGCCTCATTGACCGGTTCGTTTGTTTGTGCGAATACGGGTCGAGTGGTAGTGAGTAAGCCTATAGCTCCGCCAGTTTTACTAAGTAAAAGTTGCTCCGCTCCAGATGTTAATCGAGGATTATCATATTTGCCAAAATCGCAGGTAGCTGTTACGAAGAGCGGTAGCTTATGACGATTGTCTAATTGTCGAATAAAACCTGTTGTAATCACCGCTTCTTGCATGAGGCCAAGTTCATTTCCATGCCCCATGTAGTCAATGATTAATGCCCCAGATTTTATTCTTTCTAATAACGACTGTTGCATACTAGGAGATTTTTCTCCGTCGGCGAGATTTTGCTCAAAGGCATCCAGGTAGAGTTTTCGTACGTTTACCTCGGGGCTAGACTCTGCTATAATAGCATTGAATGCTTCTCCTTGAGACATATGCTTGCCATTGTCTCCATCATCGGCGATATAAATAAATTTATTTCTCCATTCTCCAAACGTTCTTTCGCTTGTAGCGTATCTGATGATTTTTTCATTGACTGTTTGTGCCTCTTCTATAGATTTTACCGGCAATCTTCCAATACCTATTTCTACAGTATGGTCGCCAGATCTTGATTCTTGCCACAGTCCTTCATTATTTTCCAAAAAACCGATATAGTCGTCCGAAGAGTAACTGTATATACCATGCAAAGATTCTCTCGATTCATAGATCGGGACATAGTTGGTATTGTTGTCTAGCCGATCCTTGTAATCAAATGACGCATCTCCATAAAGCAGCACGGACTTTAGTTTTTGACCACCTTGTTCATAGATATATTTAAGGAAGTCGCGGATTGCCGTTAGGTCTTGCATTCCAGAGGAAAATTCATTGTAAACCTGTCGAGTGCTAACTACTTCAATGTTAAAACCATGATGGACACTGTGAAAAGCGGCGAGTTCCAGTGCTTGAGTAAAGAAATTGGGGTGGGTAATGATGAATCCATCGACTCCAGTGAATTGCTTGATATTCTGGTTTTTGACCTTGCCAAAATATGTTGGGTTGCTAAAAGTTGAATGATCATTGAAAACGACAAATTTATGTCCACTGGAAGTGGATCTATTTTCAGTAATGGCTATTCTCTTGGGGACGGATGGTTCTGAAATATTCCAACACTGATTCGCGTCTGTTGGCAGTTGGTAGGTTGACTTGGCATTAGTATGGTTCCAAAAGATTAATTCACTTTCATGCAACTCCAGTTTCCGTTGAGCGGCAATGTAATAATAGTCTAGATAGCCAATGGAGGTAAGTACTGTAGGGTTTCTATTAAAGGTTATATCAACTTTTAGAGCATCTGATCCTCCAATACTTGCTTCATAAGTGCCAAAATTATCAGTACCAATAACGTAACCGTTAGCATTGTTTTTTGATATTTCAAGATTTGTTTTGAACTGCTCGTTTACCGAAAAATCAAAAGACGCGTCACCTTCAGATTCGGCGGCCACACCTAGCCAAACTTTAAGTGAGCCGGAAAAGCCCGCTACATCATGATTAAATGAGGCTGTGAGTCCTGTTGAATTGGATAATTTATCACCTAACCATCCTCGACCCGAACTTAACAGATTAAAGTTTTCAGGTTCATGAATAATAGGATCCCAATAGAAAGTTGTAATTTCTGTGGCAGGCGAATTAGACTGAATATTTCCGACCCGTTTTCCCTCAGAGCCGCCAAAAGTGATAAAATAATAAGCCGTATCGCTGTAAATATTTGGTTCGTAAATCAGATTGCTTTCTTCAAAGTCTAATTTATTCGATTCTTGAGCGTAAAAAAGGAAAACATCACCTTCATCTATGACGCCATCATCAGCTCCTTTTGCATAAATAGCATTTTCGATCAGGTCAAAAGGTCTTACAATCTCACTTTCCTGAGGAAGGATTCCATTGACGCTATTTCCATAAACCTTAAAAGTCGTTGCATCTACATCGCTTATCGATATTCCCCAGTTTGATAATGTAGCCCCATCAATCGCATAAATGCCACTTTCTGTGATGCCAACTTTCCACCACTCGCCACTTTCCAAGACGCTAGATTGTCCCATTGCATTTATCATTGACAATAAAATCCATGGTAGCATAACGAGTCTTGGCCGGACTTTTTGCAAGTATGAAATGTGAAATTTAGCTGTCATAAATTTAGTCACCACGTAAGCTGTCTTAATGCTGGAAAAGTATCTACACTAACGAACAGTCCAGTTTAAAATTACCTTTAATGTATTGCGTTTTCTTTTTTAGAAAAGAGATTATCAAGGATGGAGATGATAAGGTAATTTGGGATAAGGAATGGTAGCCCGTTTATACCTAACACAGCAATCCAGATGATCGATGTAAGAAGTATCAAATACTTAAAAAAGTTTTCCTTTAAACTCAATGATTGAAATTTCAAGGCAGTAATTTTTACTTTAGAGACGAGCAGGAAGGCAGAAACGATCGTGATAATTGACGCGCTAACTTCATTCATTTCAAAAGTTAGATAGGGTAATGTGGTAATCATTATTGCATTGGCTGGAGTTGGTAGCCCTTTAAAAGAATATGATTGTGATTCGTCGAGATTGAAAATGGCAAGTCGGATGGCTGAGAACGGAGCTATTAATAGACCGATATAGGGGAGTTGATCCCACCCTGGTTGAAGCTGGAAAATATAGTTGACCATGAAAATAGAGGGTAAGACGCCAAAACTGACCATATCCGCCAAAGAATCCAGCTGTTTACCGATCTCTGATCTTGCATTGAGCATACGAGCAGCAAAGCCGTCCAAAAAGTCGAAAACGGCAGAAATACCCACATACATTATTCCTAAGTCCAATTCTCCATTAGCCATCGAAATACAACCGAGTGTTCCAAAGACTAAGTTGAGACATGTAAGAAAATTCGGGATATGCTTTTTCATGATTGATTTGCTGAATTTAAGCTTTTACGAATGGGTTATTTTCTTTTTCAAAGCCAATGGTCGTTTCTGGCCCATGACCTGGATGTACAACAACATCATCCGCCAGCGTGTATAGTACTTTTCGAATATTCGTTAAAAGCTGCTCATGATTTCCGCCAGGAAGATCTGTTCTTCCAATACTTTGCCTAAAGAGCACATCACCTCCAATGATTTCATTCGTTTTTTTATTGTAAAACATTAAGTGTCCTGGAGAATGACCGGGAACGTAGAGTATCTCTAATGCAGTTTTGCCAAACTTTATTTCTCCAGATTTGCCCAAAAGTTTATCTGCGGGTATCCAAGTGAAATTTGTGATGCCGTATTGAAGAGCATAAACCTCAACAGCTTTGTAGACGTCTACTTCACCTTCAGGTATAGACAGTGGACATTTGAAATGTTCTTTTAAGGCATAATTGCCTAAAACATGATCAATATGACAATGAGTGTTAACAATCCCTTTAGCGGTTAGTTTATTGTCTTTTACATAGGCTATCACCTCATCGATTTCATGTTTTTCATAACATCCAGGATCAATTATCAAACACTCCTTACTTTCATCGGAGATGATATAAGTGTTTTCGTAAAAAGGATTAAAAACAAATGCTTTGATCTTCATTGCTTGTGCTTAAGTATTCCTGCAAATTTGTTCAAAATAAAGTAGAGTGAAGAAAATAGACTATTTAATTGTTGGTCAAGGAATTGCTGGCTCAGTTTTGGCGCTGAAAATGATGGCTGCTGGTAAGTCGATTATGGTCATTGATAATGGCTCAAAACAAACTTCGACAGAGAAAGCTGCCGGATTGTATAACCCTATAACTGGTCGAAAAATGGTCAAAACATGGATGGCAGATGAGTTATTTGAGGGGTTGGAAGAATATTATGCTAGTCTGGAAAGGCTTTTGAAAAGCCAATTTCTTTATCCATTGACTATCTATAGGCCTTTTTACAGTAATGAGGAAGCCAATGACTGGCAAGCAAAATTATCTGATGACCAGTATAGCCCGTTTATAAAAAAAGTCAATACTAAATCACTAGCAATGAGCGGGGTGAATGATGAATTCGGAGGTATTCATCTGAAAAAGTGTGGATATATAGATCTGCCGGAATTTAGAGAAGCAGCAAGAAAATATTTTCAAAGTAGGGGAGTTTACCAACAAGAGGTGTTTCAATATCAGAAATTGGTAGTCGCTGAAGATAAAGTGACATATGATCAGCTAGTCTGCAATTCCGTTATTTTCTGTGAAGGGCCAAGAAGCGTAGATAATCCTTTCTGGAAAGACTTACCATTTCGATTAGTAAAAGGGGAGATATTAAAAATAGAAACAGACTTGGCAACTGATATGATTTTAAATAGAGGCGTTTTTGTAGTGCCAAAAAAAGACGGATTCAGCGTGGGCTCGACCTATGACCATCAAAATTTGGATTATGAACCTTCAGAGAAGGGAATTGCTGATTTAAGGAAAAGACTTTCAAAATTATTTACACTCGATTACAGCGAAAAAGGTGCTGTGGCGGGAGTTAGGCCTGCCACTTTTGATAGACGTCCTTTTTTGGGGACCAAGTATGAAGGTAAAATTGGAATATTTAATGGCTTTGGCACCAAAGGGGTTTCGTTGGTGCCTTATTTCGCGAATCAATTCATAAATTACCTTTCGCAAAAAAGTGAACTCATCCCTGAAGTAGATGTTAATAGAGTGATTGAATAGGTATGCAAAAGGTGAAGTACATATTAGCATCATTGATAATCCTGACGGTATTGGTTTCCAATGCGCAGTTTTATCATACTGACTTTGGACATAATAGAATACAGTATAAGAATTTCGAATGGTATTATTATTCGACCAACAATTTTGAGGTATACTATTACCCAGGTGGTCAGGAATATGCTGATGAAGCATTAGATTTTTTGGAGAACGAGTTTTCCGAGATCACGGATCAATTAGGGTATGCTCCATATACTAAAATGAAAATATTCATCTACAACTCTGTAGAGGATTTACAACAAAGTAATATTGGCATTGGAGGGGAAGTATTTACCATTGGAGGCAAAACAGATTTTGTAAAACTTCAAGTTGAAATGGCCCATCCAGGGACTTCCATTGAGTTTAAAAATGAGCTTGTCATGAAGCTTTCAGACGTATTAATCAATGACATGATGTATGGTGGGAGTTTGGCTGAGATATTTCAAAATGCCTATTTGCTTACCCTACCAGAATGGTTTATCGGAGGTGCGTCGAGATACCTAGCCTATGGTTGGTCAGCAGAAATGGATGACTATGTTCGAGATTATTTGGGCAGAAGAAAAATAAACAAACTCGTAAAGATCAAAGATGAAGCTGCGGAGCTGGTAGGACAATCTATTTGGAACTACATAGCGATCAAATACGGGAAAAGCAATATTTCTAATATTTTGAATTTAACTCGAATTATCAGGAATGAAGAAAATAGTATAACAAGCACCTTAGGAATTGGATTCAAACAGTTTTTGTCTGATTGGCAAAACTATTATTTGATGCAAAAAGAGGAGATTGAGGTGAGCTATATAGCTCCACAGAAAGACAATAGGATTGCGAGCTATAAAAGTGCAGATGTTAAAATAAACGCTGCAAAAACGAATAGTGATGGAACCTACACAGCCTACTCCTATAATAAAAACGGAAAGTGGAGTGTCAATGTCGTCAACTTAGAAACTAACCAAGAGCAAACTGTAGTAAGTGGAGGTTATTTAGTCAATGATCAAGAGATTAATTACCATTTGCCATTATTGGATTGGAAGGACAATGAAAATATCGGTGTTATATTCTTCAAACGAGGTTTTTTATACCTGAACGTTTATAACATAGAATCAGGTGAGCGGACCCAGAAACCGCTGACAAGATTTAGACAAATCGAAAGCTTTACTTTTAATGATAATGGTAAGCTTGTTATCATTAGCGGTGATGTTGACGGGAAAAGCGATTTATTTCTAATTAGTATGCGCCGAAATGCTGTGCGCAGGATAACCAATGATTCTTTCGATGATATAGATCCGGTCTTCATTCCAGGTACGGCAGCACTGGTTTTTAGTTCAAATAGAACAGCTGATTCGCTGAATGTCAAAGGGCCTTCACTAGAGGAGGCATCAAATAATTATAACCTTTTTCTCTATGACCTAGATACTACTTCTAATTCCTACTACCGCCTTACCAACACTTTTAGTGTTGATCGGAAGCCCATTGCGAAAAACCAATATTTCATCTATTATCTAAGTGATCAAAAGGGTATTAATAATTTATATCGCTATAGTTTACTTGATTCTACCTTTACCCAAGTAACCAATTATCAATATAGTATTCAAGATTATGATCTTTCATTTGATCCAGATCGGCTAACGTATATTATGCTTGATAAAGGTAAATCCCGTGTATACCAAGAGGCGAATATTGACCTGGCCAATAGCATCTTTACGCCACAGACAGGCCGTAAGCGATTAGAACAGGCCAGGTTTGTAGCTAAAAGGTTACCGAAGAGAAATATTGAGCCACAAAAAGTAGCGCCTGATTCGGCGAGAGTATTTTCGAAGATTGATTCTTTGATATTGCCTGAGTCCTTCTTTTTTAAAGATGATAAAAAGGAAGAAGTAGCAAGGGACGATTTTAAAGAAGTCGGGAACTTTATAGATACAGACAATTACGTTTTTGAAGATGAGGTCAGAAGCACTTATCGGCCAGAATCATTCTTCACGAGTTACCGAAAATTCGAGACAAAATCACGGGTCATAGGTCCACTTAATTATGAGCCGAGATTCAGTTTTAATAACCTCATTACTTCGGCGGCAGTAGACCCAATTAGAGGTTTTTCTATTTACATAGAAACAAGTATCAATGACATATTAGAAAATCATAGACTTATTGGCGGGGTGCTTTCAAGTACAGATTTTAAAAGTGGGGATATCTTTGCCGAATATCAATACCTGAAATATTGGATGGATTTTCATGTAAGATTCGAACGTCAGGTTTATTTGCCAATCGTTGAACAGGAAGAAAATCTTATCCAAAAATACAGTCTAAATACTTTTGAAATAACTGCTGCGGTTCCACTGACCAATACCTTTAGACTTGAAGCCTCACCATTTGTTTCTTTTACAGATTTTAGAAATTTGCAAATTGATGCGATAAGTCAAAATGCATCAGGACTTGATATGGCGCCAAATAGTGGAAGAAGCTACGGAGGGTTGAAAGTTGGTGCTATCTATGATAATACCATAGAAAAAGGCTTCAATATATATCATGGGACCAGGGCATTGGTCGAGTATAAACAACTCGTGGGCTTATCAGGGAATGTGCAGGGTTTTAGCAAGTTCAATTTGGATGTTCGACATTATCAGAAAGTACACCGTACACTGACTTTAGCCTCGCGGTTGTTTTATGGACGCTCTATGGGGCAAAACAAACAAAACTATTTACTTGGTGGGATGCAGAATTGGATCTTTAATCAGGTGGAAGACCAAGGAGAAAATGACCCACTTAGTTTCGAAAATGACCGTGACAATACTGATGTAGTTTTCACAGAATTCGTTACTAACCTTAGGGGGTTTGATTTTAATGAAGTCTATGGAAATAATGCCCTTGTTTTCAATGCAGAACTCAGGTGGCCAATATTCAGATATTTTTCAAATGGCCCAATAAGTTCTAATTTTTTAAGAAATTTTCAGCTTGTTGGCTTTTATGATCTTGGTACTGCTTGGAGCGGAAAAGCGCCATTTAACTCAGAAAATAGCGCACTAACAAAAGAGTATCGTGTAGAGGGCTCTACTTTTAGTGCGGATTTGGCCGTCTTTCAAAACCCATGGTTAGCTGGTTATGGCTTTGGGTTGAGAACAGTCTTGATGGGATACTACCTAAAAGTCGATCTTGCAAGGCCAATACAAGACGGAAAAATCGGAGATACAAGATTCTACTTTACTCTCGGATTAGATTTCTAAATTTGCGCTATGTTAAAATCTATGACAGGCTTTGGAGTAGCCGAATTTCAAACCTCTAATTATCAGATCAAGGTTGAATTGAAATCACTGAATAGTAAGTTCCAAGATATCAATGTGAAGTTGCCACGGGAACTAGCACAACGCGAAGCTGAAATCAAAACACTTATCGGTAAATACTTGGTACGCGGCAAAATTGGTTGTGTTGTAGACATTACCCCAAACAAAAACACCTCGCCAGAAGTCAAAGTAAACGACGACTTATTTGAAAAATATTTTACAGCATATAGTTCGTTAGCGAAAAAGGTCAACGCTGAATCAAATGAGATATTTAAGCTAGCACTTCAATCACCAAACGTTATTGCAGCGGCTGAAAATGATGATTCCGTATCATTTGAGGAAATCAAGAAAGTATTAGACGAGGCTTTAAGTAAATGCGATAATTTTAGACAGGCAGAGGGAAGTGAGCTTGCCAGAAATTTGGATATATATATAACCAAAATCCGATCCGGACTTGAAACGGTCAAGCAAAATGATCCGAAAAGAGTAGAGCAAATCAAAAGCCGATTATTAGGGCATATGGAGGAGGTGAAGGAAAAAGCAGTGCTTGATCCCAATCGTTTTGAGCAGGAGATAATTTACTATTTGGAGAAATTGGATATCACCGAAGAGAAAGTTCGATTGACACGACATTTGGATTATTTTGTCGAAGTAATGGCGGAAAAAGAAAGTCAAGGCAAGAAGTTGGGCTTTATTTCACAGGAAATTGGGAGAGAGATAAATACCATTGGAGCCAAGGCAAATCATGCGGAGATTCAAAGAGCGGTTGTCGAAATGAAGGATGAACTTGAAAAAATTAAAGAACAATCCATGAATATTTTATAAGTCAGCGATTTGTCATTGCAATCCTAAAATCAATGTTGAACTTCAATCCTAATATTAGGATTGAGGACAACAAATTGCTTGCTGATTGTAAATGGTATAACTACTGTATCCCACATCAATTTTGCTTCACCGTCTTTTATATCAATAGTAAATGTTTCTTTGCTTGAGCTGACTTTCTCTGAGTTGACTTCAATCCGAGGCACACCTTTTGATTGGTCGAAATCATCATTCCCCCATTACTTCTATTGACTATTGAAAATGGCGGTCTATTTTTCTGTATTGTAGAGACTAAATAGTGCATATTTTCCTTCGGGTAAATATTTTCGGTTTGTTTTGACTTTAGCTGAAAAAGAGATCCAACTGGCCTCATTGGCACCAGTTCTCCAAACTTCCCTTATAGGAGTGAGCTTATTAATATCTCTGCCTTTCTAAGATTGTGGGCTATAATCTATGATTACCTTTATTCTGGAAATAGTATCGTTAGCTAGGCTGGCTTGGCCGGTTGCTTTTGTCTGTTTGAGCAGAGACTGGAGAGCCTGCCAATAGGAATAATAGCGAAAAGCAAATGGAAGTTAGTATTGTCGCTTTATATAATTCAATGAGGGTTTAGCGAGAACGAATTTTAAAAATGGAGATGATGTTCTCTTATAATTTCCGTTAGTTTTATGCACGCAAACCTTTATTCGGATGGGTATGGTAGGAGCATATATCGAAATTAATTAGTGTTTTAAAGACGATACTCGCGATAATTGGTTCAAGAATAAGGAGTGATGCCCAAGCCATATGCCCACTTACTGCTAGACGAATAATTTTTATCTTGAAAAAATAATGAATTGTTTAAATTGTAAGCAAACTAAGAACTCATGCGTCAGTTACAATCCCTCCTAATACCACTTTTATTGTTCTCTTGTGCCTCTGAGGTAAGTAGAGAGAAACGACCTTTGGTTGATAATATCAACACTATTGTGAGTCATATTGATTCGAATCATAGAGTGCAAATCATAGAAGATGACTATAAGCAAGGGGACTCAGTAATTAAAATACGCGGATACTCCATGGACGGAGACATGCTAAAGTTAGTAGCCGTGACGAATACCACTCATTCTGAAAGAGATGATTATTTCTATTTTAATAAGGGACACGTAATTTTCTCTGGCCACTTGGTCAATGACAAGGACGAACTTCAGGCGGAAGAATATAAATTCTATTATGCCGCTGATGAAATAGGAGAGAGTCTCTTTTGGAAAGATCACTATAAACGAGGTGCGCGATTTCCGCATGAAAGTTTTAAGGAGTTTTATCCCAAAATGGACTCATTATTAAAAACAGAAAGACAAAGAATACAGTTTCTTATTAGTAAGCTTGAAACAGAAGGCTTTGAGATAAAGCATTTGAATGAAAATCTTGAAGCCAATATAATAAGAGTAGATGACAATAGATGAGGCACAAGATCAGGTGGACGAGTGGATAAAAACCATTGGGGTTAGATATTTCAATGAACTAACCAATATGACGATTCTCACGGAGGAGGTAGGAGAGTTAGCCAGAATCATGGCGAGAACATATGGTGAGCAGTCCTTTAAGGAATCTGACAAAAACCGTGATATTGGAGACGAGATGGCCGACGTGCTTTGGGTACTGATATGCTTAGCAAATCAGACAGGAGTTAACCTAACCGATGCACTAAAGAAAAATATAGAAAAGAAGACCCAGCGAGATGCCACGCGACATTTGAACAACGATAAACTTTAATGGAAATAACGCTTACTACGCCGGCCTTGCTTTTTCCAGCGATTTCATTGTTGTTATTGGCTTTTACAAACCGCTTTTTAGCGATAGCCAGCATTATCAGGCAACTGCATGCTAAGTATTTGAGTAACCCAGCAAGCGTACTTACGGGGCAAATCAATAATCTTCGAAAACGCCTTTATCTGATAAGAGCGATGCAGATATTTGGTGTAGGAAGCCTTTTTTTGTGTGTTTTGGCCATGTTTCTTATCTACTTGAAAATAGGAAGCACCGGAGAAGTTGTATTTGGTTTTTCCTTAGGGGCTTTGTTAATTTCCTTATTTATATCATTGCGGGAAATCCAATTGTCTACAAAAGCGCTTGAAATTGAACTAAGTGATATGGAGCTAGACTCAAAACTCAAATTTTAATTTCTTATTTAATGAATTATATAGTTATTGCCCGAGACCATAAAGATGGCTTAGAGAAAAGAAAAATTCATCGTGAAGCTCACCTTGAGGGTGTGAAAAAGATGAAGGAAATAGGTCATGTGATTTTTGCAACTGCTTTGATCGAAGATGGAAACATGGTTGGCTCAGTGATGGTTTTTGATTTTACCAGTGAGGCAGAGTTAAATCAATGGAAGTCTAATGAGCCTTATGTGACTGGTGGAGTATGGAATGATATTGAGATCAAAGAATGTGCTATTCCTCCCTTATTTATGTAGCCAAAGCTCTTGATCACGATATACGGGAACGATATCGTATTCATCAATAGTCATACAAAATTCAAGGTCTTTTTCAATGCCAAAACGAGATAATCGTTTGGCATGGGAAGATGCCTCAGCAATATGGTTAAGGTTGTCCTTATGCTGTAGGTATAGTGAGTGAGCAATACGGGAAGTATCATCAACCAGTTCAACGGAACCAAGTGCATTTATTAAAGCACCGGCGAATAAAGTATCTTCAATATTTACAGTGCCTTTCCATCCAGCGCAATGTATAACTACATCTTGTTCGTTTTGCTGGAGGTGTTTTGCTGTGGCAGTCAAGTTCAAAAAAGCACCAATAATTATTTCGTGAGCAGCCAATGACTTCACCAAAGCATGCGTACCGTTGGTGGTCGTTACAGCAACAGATTTTCCCTCAAACTCAGCATTCATATATTCAAATGGGGAGTTGCCGATATTGAACGCCTCGATTTTAATTCCGCCACGTTCTCCCGCCGTGATGTATCCTTTACGTCCAAGGGCAAGGCATTCTTCTACATTATCAACCGGGTATATTGACTTTAAGCCATTGGCCAAGCCAGAAACCATGCACGAAGTGGCTCTAAAAATGTCTACCACCACTACTTGCTTGCCCTCAAGTGAGTAGTGGTGTATAAGTGAAGGTGTTAGACATGTTTCGACTTTCATAACCTTAGATTAACGGTGCTTTTTTAACGATTGCCTTTAAGGTCTTGTTTCTGACTTCAATAAAAATCTCCGTTTCTGGCAAATGAGAACCGATTTTCAGATAGCCCATACCGATTCCAACATTAATACATGGAGACATAGTACCAGATGTAACAACGCCAATTTCTTCTCCTAATTCGTTTAATATTCGATATCCACTTCTGGGAACTCCTTTTTCTAATAGTTTGAAGCAAACCAGTTTGCGGTTAATGCCGGCTTCCTTTTGTGCTTTTAAGCTAGCGCTATTGATGAAGTCTTTAGAGAACTTGGTGATCCAGCCCAGCCCTGCTTCAAGTGGGGAAGAGTGATCATCAATATCATTGCCATAGAGACAAAAACCCATTTCCATTCTAAGAGTATCACGGGCTCCCAGCCCTATAGGCTTAATGTCAAACTCTTTACCAGCTTCGAAAATGGCCTTCCATATTTTTTCAGAGTCGCCTTTGTCAATGTAAAGTTCAAAGCCCCCCGCGCCTGTATAACCTGTTCCGGAGATAATCATTTTTGAATCGGCGACCACTCCTTCACAAAAGTGATAAAACTTGATCGTAGCAAGGTCAATGTCTGTTAGCTTTTGAAGAACTTCTTGTGCTTTTGGACCTTGTACCGCTAAAAGGGTGTAATCATCGGATTTATTTTCCAGAGTTGCGTCGGCATGGTTGTGTTCCGATATCCAATTCCAATCTTTCTCAATATTGGAAGCATTTACAACCAACATATACTTTTCTTCATTAAATCGATAGACAATTAAGTCGTCGACAATTCCTCCATTTTCATTCGGGAAGCAGGAGTATTGAGCTTGTCCATCAACTAATTTTGAAGCGTCATTACTCGTTACATGCTGGATTAATTCAAGTGCTTTTGGGCCGGAAATGAAAAATTCCCCCATGTGGGACACGTCAAAAACACCAACGCTATTTCTGACGGCCATATGTTCTTCTTTATCAGAACTATATCTGACGGGCATGTCAAATCCAGCGAATGGGACCATTTTACCGCCTAGTGAAGCGTGTAAATCTCGGAGGGGAATGTTTTTTAAAGTCATAGGGTATTATGTTGCGGGGGCAAAGGTAGAGAAATGGCTAGATGGCTACAAACAGCAAGTCGTCTCCAAGGTTTTCAGGATTAAACCTTAGTAAGTTGCCATTTTGAGAGATAACAAAGCCATCAAGATCGAGAAGTCCAAGCACCATTCGGGCTCCATATCGTTGTGCCGAAAGTGAACTTCCAATATCCCGCTGTTCGCATCCTCGTCGTTCAATATTATAAAAGTTAGGGGTAATATCAGTATAGACGTACGTGCAAACATCTCTGCCATTATAAATATCAGCATAGAATAGGTTGTCGACTGTCTCAGGAAACGTGTTATTGGTTGTAAAACGTAAGGTTAGATAGCTTTCGTTGCAGGTTGGTGATAGAATTTGACTGCCAGTATCAAATCCCACAAAACGCCAACGGGTGCCGATTAATGGAGGAACTTCGTCTATAAAAGTATAGGTTACTGGACAATACTCAACGATGACAACATTTGAAGTGATTATTGCCCGAGTGGGTCGGTTATCCACCTGAAAGTCATTTTGGCACGTTATTTTGATGCCTCCTGACATTTCAAGAGGCGTATTGTCTACGGCTCTTTCAGGATCCAACGATAGTTTCTCAAAGATAAGGGTCGTTGGGATACTTCCATCATTCCATATGGCATACCAAAAAGCAGTATCTGAATCTCGGTATCGTTTGAGCGTTACAGGCTCATCGGTGATGATTTGGTATGTTTTTCTGTTCTTATTAAAATCCTCTAAAGCACAATCCGCGTCTTCATCAAAAGACTCGGAACACCCCACAAAAACTATCCATATCCATAAAAACCAATGCTGCATATCTAGTTAACTATTAAAAGTTGATTTTGATTGCAATTGGACAGTGATCCGAGCCAAATCGATCATTATAAATCATGGAATCTTCTAAGTTTTCTGTCAGCTCATCGCTGATCAGAAAATAGTCTATCCTCCAACCGATGTTTTTGTCTCTTGATTTGAATCGGTAACTCCACCAACTATACTTTACTTCTTCAGGATAAATATGTCGGAATGTATCAGTGAAGCCTACTTCTAATACTTCATCTAGGCCATCGATTTCAGTTTGCGTATAGCCCGAGGTTTTGTTAAAGTTGGCAGAAGGTCTTGCAATATCTATTTCGTGGTGCGCTACATTGAGATCACCGCACACTATGACAGGTTTTTGCTCATTTAATATTGCGATGTGATTCATGAAAGCTTCATCCCACGTAGAGCGATAATCAAGCCTTTTGAGTCCTTCACCACTATTTGGCGTATATACGGTCACTAGAAAAAAGTCTGGGTACTCCGCTGTGATAACGCGACCTTCCTGGTCATGCTCTTCGATACCCATATCATACGTCACTTCAATGGGCTCTTTCTTAGTGATTATGGCTGTTCCGCTATATCCTTTACGCGCTTTTGAGGAGTTCAAATAAATATGATAGCCTTCTAGTGGCGCTAATGCTTTTGCGGCATCTTCAACTTGCGCTTTTGTTTCTTGTAAACAAAGAATATCAGGATTCATTTCTTCAAAATCCTTTAAGAAATCTTTCTTCATTATTGCGCGAATGCCATTCACATTCCATGAAACGATATGCATATGGGGTATTTTTTTAATTAGTTCTATGGGTTTGCTCTATAAAACAAGTCATTGTGTTTCTTGTTCACAATCAAAGTTATAGATATGTATCTAAGATGAGATATTCGTTCGAAGTAATCCTCAGTATTTCTTTGGTAAACATATTGGTAGTGGTTTTAAGTCGTCCTGTGAATAGTAGCGGTTACTTTTATGTCAAAATGAGTAGTATGAGCGCATTCAGTTTTTTGAATATAGAATGATAGAAGATTTTGTCTTTTTTGGATTGACTAAAATGGAATTTGGTCATTAGCTAAGAACGATCTAACACTTTTCTGACATGATGACGTGCGCGGAAATACGTCAAACCACAGTCCCTCTAAACCATACACGGTCTATTCTTTTCGAATCGGCATAAAACTATAATTTACTTGGGCAATCTCCTACATGATAGAATTGCTTGTTTATCTAGATAATCACTCGTTCACTTAATGTTAATTTTTTCGAGAAATGTCTTAGACTAGTTTCGTATTAGCTAAAAGGCAATCAATCAATTTTTTTAACCAGCAACACTATGGTAGACATATTAATCGAAGCAACAAATGTTACACCGCTAGTGAAGATAGACTCAGCAGCAGGTAAAATTTCCTTCACAGGCAAATCTTCTCCTGAGAATGCGATCGAATTTTTCTATCCAATTATTAATAATATTTTGGAATTATTTCCATCGGCCACTAACCCGATCACTGTGGATTTAGCTTTCAGATATTTTAATACGAGTAGCTCGAAATGTCTATTTGATTTTTTTAGAGCTTTAAAAAAGTTGCAGTCTTCAGGAAAAGAGATTCGTGTAAACTGGTATTACGAGGAAGATGATGAAGATATGTTAGAAACGGGTGAAGACTTTGCTGATATGCTGAGCTTCGATTTTCACTTCATTGAAATAGAAGAAATTACTTTAAAAATGGCCTCTTAAGTCACTTTACAGGTTCAACAATATTTTAAGCCCGTTCAATTTAAGAATGGGCTTTTTATTGTCCGCTAATTTCACCTTTTCACCAATGGCGACTACTGCTTTTTCTTCTGTAATTGTGAGGTCAATTGTCTAATTGTCCGCTTGCTCAATGATATAGCTCGTCTTTTTCTCATCCTTTTTGAAAGATAAGGAGAGATTGTTTTCGCCTATTTGCACATTCGAAATATTTGCATAATCCCAATCAGAGAGCATAGCAGTTTTAATCCCCGCTATTCGTTGTTCTCGTTCTTTATGGTCAGGGTCTTGTTTGATTGATAAAAGGAAATGTCATCCTTACCCTCGAGGAGATTTAATTTTTCTGATAACCATACCGGGCTCAAGTCGATAAAAACGTTCAAGCTTAGTTTTACCTGTTTTGAAATGTCCGTGTTGTTGGTAATATTGTATTCAACGATGATACCTTCTATATCGTCAGGCAAGAATTGTACGGTCTCAATGGATAAACCTACGCTTGGCTAGTAACTAAGTTGGCTTGCTATTGGGTAGTTTGTAAAAGTATTTGCTGTGCTTGGGCAATAGCTTTGGTTATCGTCTTCGATAGCTAAAATGTAGCCATCGAGTAGTTTGATAGGGCAGTTCCAGGTGTCGCCCATTTCAACTGAAACGTACCATCCAAGATCAGGAAAGCTTTCATCTTGATGTCCTACGGCATATGCTCGATTGCCAGCAGAAACATAAGGTGCATTGAGATATGCTGGATTTCCAGTTATGCTGGGTTGTTTTTGAGCTACAGCTTTTTCATTCCTTTGTTAGCATCCGAAAAGGGAAATTAATAATAGGAAAAAGGAGGGATATTAATAAAAAAATATTTGTCGATATCGATCAATACTGGGTATATGTAAACTTTAAGCTAATTGTGGAATAAACGGTCAAATCTTACCTTCCTGAAACCTATTTTCTAATGCTTGCATCGAACGAAAGTAACTACCCGACTTGATACCTCACAGGCTTAACTCGAGGTTATTCATTGCAAGTTTCGCGATTGATAGCGAAGCGGATATTAGCATCTACTTTTTGATGGCCAATTGACTGGAATTTCAATTTTTTGACCCCTTTTCAGAATTTCTGCTTTGGGAAACTCTTTTTCTACTTCGTACATCCTCATGATTTCCCAGTCGAGATCATTAGAATAACGCATGCCATGCCCTTTCATTGGGCCAGATATGGCTTTGTCAATAATTGGCCACCAGAGACTTTCCGTGTCTCGGTCCCAGAGAACAAAACTCTCTAATCCTCCCTGTATGTTTTGGTCTAAATAGGTGTAACCGCTCACGGCAAAGGTGAAGGATTGATTACAATAGGTAGGATCGTAAACGACTGCAAGGTCTGCCAAAAAACAGAGTACCACGGCTACTCTACGTCCATCTACAAGATCATTGATTGTTTCATGAGCACGTAAAATGCTATAAGGATACACGCGCGCATTGCCATTGCTTCTTCTGATGACAACAGCTTTGTCTGTGCTATCGATGGGCCATTTTATATCATCAAGAAGCACAAATTCTGGATCAATCAGCGCTTTGAAATGCTCTCGGCCTATTCCATAATTGAGCTTACAAACGTCTAAAGAAAAATCAGAGATATCAAAGTGTTGATCCTCTGATTCTCCACCCCAAAGAAAGGTGCCACTTTCTGATTCGATAACTTTAGCTCTCATAATACTTTCTGGCTTGCACATTTCCTTGTCATTGTTGGCTGAAGTTTGTGATCTGGCTGAATTTGACGCGATTTCATCTTCCGTGCAGGAGGAAAGCAAGTATAGACTGCTGAGAATAACTAAGAGTGTAACGTTAATTTGCATAATCTAATAACCAGTGAAAAGGTAGAATCATTTATTGTCAGAACATAAAAGCGAATTGAAAATGCTTTTTGTCGTCGCTGAAACAATTTTACCCGACGAGACTGCCATTTACCGCGTGCTTGTCTGGCCCCATTAAAATCACCGAGCCATCGGCAGTATAGCAGCCCATGACGAGGCACTCACTAATAAAAGGTCCAATTTGTTTTGGCGGAAAGTTGATCACAGCCATTATTTGTTTTCCAATTAGCTCCTCTATGGAATAATGTGTGGTAATCTGAGCGGAGCTTTTTCTTTTACCAATCGTATCACCAAAATTGATCAGTAGTTTGTAAGCGGGCTTCCTCGCCTCTGGAAAAACAGTCGCTTCTAGTATCGTTCCGACACGCATTTCTACTTTTTCAAAATCTTTCCATGATATCATAATGTGATTGTTTTATTGCGTTTTCGAATTATTTGGCGGTTCATTTGATCAGAACAGCATTGTGTGATAATTGACGTAATTCATTTACATTCTCTTGACTACATCGTCTTTTCGGCTTAAGCTTTATTTAGTGACCTGTGCAGAATCCAATGTGAATTGAAAGCGGTTTTTTATTTTGATTTTAGAAATCAAGCTAATGAATTTGAACGAAAAAGTTATTCAACCCTTACAGCTCACTACTCAATTCTGCTTTACTGGGCATCACAATAGCTTGAGCTTATATTTTCTTAATATATGCGGCTAGTATGTTTTAGCTTACTGTATTTCATTTTTTGCTAATTCCAACACCACGTCTCTCCCAATAGTCCAATCTTCATAACCATTTTTTAATGTGATATCTGGTGTGATACCATGTCCAATAGGTCTGTTTTCTGAAGTTGCTGTGGAGTATCTGACTACTGGAATATAATACCAGATTTTGCTATTTTTCAATTGCATGCTATAAGATATTGCGCTCGTATTGCCATAGTAACCACCACCTGCTTCTTCGCCAATAAAACGACCGTTCGTATTTGAACTAACAACACTGGCCACATCTGCAGCAGTGGAAAATGTGCCACCATCAATCAAAAGAATCAATTTACCATCAAAGGCGTACTTACTTGATTGTTGTTTTTTGAGTGGTTGGTGGTGTGTCCATTGGTATAATCCTTTTTGTTTTTTGTCTTTTCTGAATAATAGACCGAGCATATTGAGTCCCTTATTTGAGCTATAGTCCTTAAAATCAAACTTCTTTGTGCGAGCTTCCATTTTTTCGAAATAGTGAAAATCTTGATTAATCAAGTAACGACAAAGCCATGCTCTCTAGCGGTCTTTTCCACCACCATTGCCTCTCAAATCAACGATGAGTTTTTGCGTGTTTTGAGCCTTAAGTAATTTGAAATTTTGTTTTAAAAATTGCTTGTATCCTTTTGATTTCACTTTTGTTTCTCAAAGAGTAAATCCTTTTATTCTTAGACAGGCCTAGTTCTTTACAAACTCCATGGCAAGAGGTGCTTTTCTTTGTTTGACCTCTGTCTTTCGCGCTGAATGAGGGCTATCGCGGAGGGTTTTGGAGATGGCCCGTACGATGCGCTTTTGACTTTCTTGGGTTAGTAAAGACAATGGCTATTTTATATGTGAGTCGGTTGAATGCCTGATAATATTTATCAAAATTACCGGCTACTGTCTCTCCGCGTTTCGTTTTTTTGAAGCTATTGAAGCTACATATTGTCATAAGTCATAAGAGACATCTATAGCAGAAACGCTATTGATAGCGTCAAACTCCCAGCCAATATTTAATTCTTCAAGAGGCGTCATAATATCGGTGATGACTATTAGCTCTGATTCGAACTACATGTAAAATGGGAAACAGTATTGGCCATCGAGTTCATTTCTCCAAGACTTTGTCATCCAAGAATGTCCATATCCAAGGGAAGTATAAAACTTTTGCAGCACGGCATAAAATGCTTTTTTGGGTATTGTGCTTACTTGCTTCAGCTTAGTGTCAATATCACTAAAACCTCGCTGTATTTGACTTGAATCATTGTACCAATATAGTCCTCCATGTATTTTTGAAACAGAAGCTTTGAATACCTAAAAATCTTCTGTTAGCTGTGCAGGGGTTAACCATGACTCAATTTGTCCCGAAAAAGTGAGTGAAGCTATAAGTAAGGCTGTTAATACAATTATTTTCATTTTTTATTACGAATGGCTATCTACATGCCAAAAATAGGACAATAGCATAAGTATCAATAAATCAAGATTACAGCTTTTTTTTCAATTAAAATTATGGTTCAAAATGATACTTTCTTAGTTCAAAAGGAACAACTATTTCAATGGGTCCAATTGCTTTGGAAGAAGCTGAAAAGTCATGCGGTGATAAGATGTAGTGCCAAATTCTTTGATCGCTTTTCGATGGGCTTTTGTTGGGTAACCAACGTTGGTTTGCCATCCATACTCAGGGTGGGTTTCCGCGAGTTTCCGCATCAGTCGATCACGATGGTTTTTTGCTAAAACGGAAGCAGCGGCAATAGACAAGTATTTGCTATCGCCCTTGATGATGCATTCGTGAAAGATATTGGGATATGCGTTAAAGCGATTACCATCAATCAAGAGCAATTCGGGATCTAGTTGGAGCTGAGCAACAGCTCTATGCATCGCCAGAAAAGAAGCGTTCAGAATATTAATTTCGTCTATTTCCAGCGGACTGACTAGCCCAACGGCGTAGCTTAATGCATCCTTTTCTATCTCTATCTCCAGTTGGTTTCGAACTTTCTCAGACAACAGCTTTGAGTCATTTAATTTGGGATGACTATAGTCTTGCGGGAGTATAACTGCCGCAGCTACGACGGGTCCTGCCAAGCACCCTCTACCGGCTTCATCGCATCCAGCCTCAACTTGTCCTTTTTTGAAAAATGGCAATAGCATCGCTTAAATTTAACGGTATTTCCTGATTACACCATGAACTTCTCCTATCGGTCTTATCATCGTGTTTTTTAGCTGACTTGTTTTCAGGATTGAAATTTACTCACGTTGTGAGGTTTAATGCCACGAGGCTTGTCTCGTAAAGAAACTTTATGGCCGCCTCATACCTCGTGAGCTTGCTCCGAGGTAGTTGATTTTAAGTATTGTTTTTGCTTGATCGTATGACAGCTCCTCATGGGTAAGCTATGCGAAATCATTTCGACTATTTTTGATTCAAAAGAGAAACCTTTGAGCGATAGGTGGTGTCTTTCAGGTTGTCTGAAAGGACAATACGCAAAATAATAGGGACTAACCATGAAAAACATCATCGCCATTTGGTGTGCAGTATTGATAGGGCTATCAGCTGCTTATACTCAAGAACTCACGCAAACTGTCAAAGGTCGAATTGTTGATCAACAATCTAAATCAGCGGTCATTGGTGTCACTGTACTTATTGCTGATAGCCATCCAATTTTAGGAAGTACATCTGATGTTGATGGCTACTTTCGAATCGTCAATGTTCCTGTAGGAAGGCAGACGTTGCTTTTTTCATCTATTGGATATGAGTCTAAGTCGCTCGCCAATATTGCAGTGACAACAGGCAAGCAAGTCGTCCTTGACGTGGCGTTGATAGAGTCGTTGAAAGAGTTAGCCGCTGTTGAAGTCATAGCCGCTAGGGGGGAACAAGGGAAACCTATCAACGATTTGGCAACTGTAAGTGCTATTTCACTAAGTGTAGAGGAGACCAGCAGATATGCTGCAACATTTGATGACCCAGCAAGAGCTGCGCTAACGCAAGCAGGAGTCTCTACAGGGGGAGATGACTTGCTCAATGAGATTGTGATAAGAGGAAATTCGCCTAAGGGATTGTTATGGAGATTGGAAGGCGTGGAAGTTGCTAATCCTAATCACTTTGCATCTGTAGGCTCATCTGCTGGAGGCGTAAGTATGTTAAGTTCAAGTATGCTGGCTAACTCAGATTTTTTCACAGGTGCTTTTCCAGCACAATACGGGAATGCTACTTCTGGCATATTTGATTTGAAAATGCGCAAAGGTAACTTCGATCAACATGAGCATAGTTTTCAGGCAGGTTTGCTTGGAGTTGCCGCTTCCTCTGAGGGGCCTTTGAGTAAAAAGAGCCATGCCTCTTACCTGGTCAATTATCGGTATTCTACGTTGGCATTATTTGATAATATTGGGTTAAGTATTCTTGGCGAAAAGGAGGCTATTACCTTTCAAGATGTAGCCTATAAGTTTCATCTTCCGACCAAAAAAATGGGATCATTTTCTATTTGGGGTCTTGGAGGATTCAATACTTATGAGTACAAGGAGGACCCAGCGATTGGAGATTATTTTAAAGAAATAGAAGATCAAATGATGGGTGTAGCAGGAGTATCTCATGTTATCTATCTTAACCCTGACACTTTTATTGAATCTATATTGTCAGTATCGAGGCAAGGAAACAACTCCTTTTATACTGCAGATTCTACTGCCGTAAAGCAAGAAGACTTGGAGGGCTTTGAATGGGGGGAAGGAAATGAAGAAATTGTAGAAACAGCGGTTCGAGTCTCTTCATTTATTAACCACAAGATCAATGCGAAAAACATGATTCGTGTTGGCGGAATCTATAGTCAACTTGGATATGATCTTTTCAATCGTGAATATGCATATACAGAAGGTCAGTTTTTAACTTTTTTGAATGAAAACGGACAAAACAACTTTTATCAAGCGTTTGGTCAATGGCAACATCGTATAAATAAAGATTGGACGGTTAATTCAGGTTTTCATGTATCACATTTTGCCTTCAATAATAAGACGTACATAGAACCCAGACTTGGTTACCGTTGGCAAATGACTACCAAATCTGCCTTAACAGGAGGCGCAGGATTGCATAGTAGGATGGAAACAATAGCGCTATACCTGGCGAAAGAAACGATGGAAGATGGTACTACTCGGCAAAACAATAAGGACTTGAGCTTTACCCGAGCGGCCCATGCTGTTGTAGGTTTTGAGCACATGATAAAGCAAAACCTGCGTTTTAAGGCGGAGGTGTATTATCAGCACTTGTATGATGTACCAGTTTGGGCCAATGATACGACGAGTGACTTATGGGCTCGCTCATTCTCATCTATCAATAGCTACGATGGCTACACGATCATTCCATTGTCCAATAAGGGAACGGGAAAAAACTACGGCATAGAATTGACGCTAGAAAAATTCTTTAGCAATAACTATTATTTTATGTCAACAGCTTCTTTGTATCAATCAAAATATAAGGGTATTGATGGTGTAGAGCGAAACACTACTTTCAATGGAAATTATATATTCAATGCCCTTGGAGGTAAAGAATTTCAGCTCCGAAATAAGTACAATTCTTTGAGCGTAAACTTGCGTTTTATCTATGCCGGAGGGAAAAGAGATGCACCCATATTGTTAAGTGAGTCTCGTGCTGAAGGAGAGACTGTCAGGGATTTTTCAAAGAACTATGAAGAAAAATTAACGGACTATAGCCGAGTAGATTTGGGAGTGAGTTTTAAAAGGAATAAAGAAAAATACGCATCGGTCATCTCCCTGAATGTTCAAAATGTTGCTGGAATTAAGAATGTTTTTGGCAATTATTACAATAGGTTTACCGATGAAGTCATGACAGCAACACAGCTTGGTCTATTTCCAAATTTGAGCTACAAAATAGAATTTTAAGAAAAAATGGAAATTAGAGGTAGGGTATTTTTTAAACTTCCGGTAT
>JBLIIJ010000015.1:0-49268 GCA_047635055.1 Cyclobacteriaceae bacterium
GAGCTGGAGGAAGAAATCATTCCATCTCCATTAGGATCCAGAACCGAACCTGTAGCAGGTTCAATAATCAATCCTTTTGTCTGAGAAAAAGCGCAAAACGCTCCAAAAAATATAACTAAAAAGATTCCAAAGCGCAGTTGTCGCATATTCTATAGTCGGTTTTGAAAAACAATAAAATTGTATTCTGTAAGAAAATACTAAACTATCTCGTTAAACGGTTAAAAAACTCGTTGAATGAGTAAAATAACTCGTTGAATTAAGTGACAAAAAGATGAACGGCTAACATGCTTTTAAATCGAAAAATTCTATTTATTTGACAAATAAAAAAACTCCGTTATAAGACATTTATCGACGACTCTAGAACGGTATAACTGGATTTTTTATATAAGCTGATGGTATGAAAATCACAAACAAAAAAACCGCCGAAAGGCAGTTTTGATATTGATTGCTAATTTTATTTCGCAAGCATTTTTTCTTTGTACTTTCCAGCTGACGCTTGAGCGCCTCTGCTGTCGCGTCAAATTCTTTTTCTTTTGCAAAGAGTTGGTTGCCCGGAAGGTTTAATTTTATTACCACCATTCTATTTTCTCTTGCATCATCCTGCTCGACTCGCATGAATACTTCACTGGCAATCAATAAGATCATAAAATGTGTCCAACTTATTCGACTTTTGCTGAATAAAGTCCACCAATTTTTGATCTGAGTCGAAGTGGATTGAATGCATCTGTAGTTTCATGATACTTAATTAGAGCTAACTTTGGTGACTCTCCTTTGGGTATGAGTACTTTTACCATAGAAAATGGAGTTGGATCTGTTACAACTTCCACTGACCCATTGACATTTTATGTAATCAAAGTGCTTCCTGACTTTAATGATACATTCGATGGAGATGCTTCTTACTTCAGTACAGGTGGAGACGCAGAGATAACAGCTTTCGAAGTAAGTAATGTGATCATCGGAGCAACACGAATGCCAGCTCCTTTTCAAAGCAACTTATTTCATTTGGAAGGAGAATCTGATCTGAATGATTCTGGTTAATATATAAGTCAAGTAGGCCATAGAACACAGGACGCTGGTTTCTTTGCCGATTTCTTTGAGACAGGAAGTGATGTGGTAGAATATTATTATAACGTAAATATTAATTTCGGAACATTGCCAACAGTATTTGGTAATAATCCACAATCAAAAGAGTTTTTTATGGCTTAGCATTATGCTAGTTATATGAATTAAGTAGCAGAACAGGGGCGCAAAGAATATGATTTGCCCATGTTTGTGAGTGCTTGGATCGTTCAACAGACGGAAGACCTTCCGGGTGCTTATCCTAATGGAGGACCTGTTTCCAGAGTCATGGATATCTATAAAGCGGCTGCACCTAGTATCGTTATCATTTGTCCTGATATATACCTGCCAAATTATAAGGAAATATATGCGATGTATGATAAAGAGAACAATCCACTCTTAGTGCCAGAATCATCTCTTGATTCTGCCAGAGCTTTTTACGCATTTGTAGAGCATGATGCCATTTGTTTTTCGCCATTTGAATTTCAAGAAACCAATTTGGATGTGTCTGGTGGAGATCAATTCGTTTATTCTCCGGGTAATGTCGATACTATTTATACCCCGTGCGTTTATAAGGTGAAAATGTATAATAGGTCAAAATAAGTACGACTCAGGAAATTTAAATCTCACGATGTGGGGTTTATTTCCCGATGCTCGCATCGAATAACATACGATCATCCAACATCATACCTCGTAAACTCGCTCCGAGGTTATTTATTAGTAGGAATATACTCATTTGCGTTATTTACCCCACTGATTGATTTATTCCGCCCCTCAAAGGTGAGTAGATTCGTAGAGCTTTGACCTGATTGAAATACTTGATAATTATTTATCAAACAATTTGATCTGACCAAGGCTATTATATGAATCAAACAGTTCGAGTTTTTGTATTGCTATTACTTGTTCCTATTTCTTATCAAGGTATAGGACAAGTGAGATGGGTAGGTGCTACGAATAATCTTTTTTTCGAGGAGACCAATTGGGTTGATAGTAGTACAGGTTCTTCACCTACCTCAGGTTCTATTGATCCTTCAAAAATCATAAACTTCAATCTTGAAATTTCAAATGCTGTTCAAAACCTTTCTGCGGAAGGAATAATTCAACTTGGAACAGGAACGCTGACTTTGAATAATGTATCACTAACAGCCAATGCAATTGGCGGAGGCAAACTCATTATTGAAGAAAAGGCATATGTAGATTTAGCCGATGCAGATCCGATTCAAAATAATGCGGAAATCGATTTTTATTCTGGCATTGGCTGGGTCAGGCTTTTAAATAAAAACAGCTCAGTCGTTTACGCGAATAACGTCTTACAGTTTAAAATTAATGGCGCTACGGCTGACTTTCCTTCCAACATAAGATTCGACAATTATTATCTTTCTGGGACAGTAATTAGAAGTGGCTTGTCTACAGTTTCTCCATTGACCATTTTCAGCCAATCAAACCAAGCTGGGCAATCTGTGAAAGTAGATGTCGGAACTATTCATAAAGGAAAAAGTATTCCAGCTTTTATGAATAATAAGATGAGGTCATTTAATCTAAAAAGAGGGTTTTCATTGGTACTTGCTACCAATGAAGACGGCTCGGGGAAGAGTAAGAACTTTATTGCTTCGGAAACTGACTTGTTCATCAATGAGCTACCAGCGTATCTTCAAAATAATGTCTCCTTTATCAGACTCATACCGTGGAACTGGGTATCGAAAAAAGGTATCGGAGGGACGAGCAAAGGTTTAAATGAAACGTGGTTTTATCAGTGGAGCAGCAATGGGAACTCATCATTGGCAGAAGAATATGCACCTATGGCTTGGGGCAAAAATGCCATAGACTCAGATGCAGATGTCCAACTTTTTATAGGGAAATATAAATCAACCCACGCATTGGCTTTCAACGAAAGCGATCATTGCGAAGGGCAGTCGGGGCAATATGGAGATTTGTGTAAAACAGATGTGGCTGCAGCCTCATATCTCAATTTACCCAAAACTGGGTTGAGAATGGTCTCTCCTTCAGGTCGGGAAAATGCCCCATTCGGCTGGCTTAAAGAATGGTATGACAAAACAATAGTGCTCGATGGAAGAGTAGATGTGATCGGCGTACATTGGTATGACTGGGGCAGCAACCCTGAAGCTAATCCTCACCACAGCGCGACAGTAATTTTCAATAGATTCAAAATCTATCTTAAAAATGTACATGATTTGTATAATATGCCTATTTGGATCACGGAGTTCAATGCCAACCCTAACCGATCCAATGCCACAAATTTGGCTTTTATGCAATTGGCTTTGCCTTTCCTTGAAACGCTAGATTATGTGGAGCGATATGCTTGGTTTCAGCCAAACTCGGGAGTGGCTGACTATTATGATACCGATGGAAACTACACCAACGTCGGTACATATTATCGTGACCTTATGTCCTTGGCTTCTATGTCAGAAAATACTTATGCGGCTAAAAACAGCATGGATTTTAGATATGGCTTCAACATGGCTGATGGAAATCTACTGATCAATGGTGGTTTCGAAAATGGTAACATAGACTTTTGGAAAGGCTATAACAACGCATTGCTAACTGATGGAAATGTGCGAACTGGAAGTACCGCAGGTCGTATTTCATCAGGGGATGGTAGTCTTTTTCGTGAGGAAGCGGTGGAGCCAAATCGAAAGTATAAGGTATCATTTTATTCACAATGGAATGCCGCACCCACAGCTCAAATGAATGTCAGAATTTTGGATCATCCAGCCGGAAACGTCCTCTTGACCGAACCAATTCCCACAGCCACACAATATGAATTAGTCGATGTTAGTTTTGTCGTTCCGGCCGATGTTGACTCAATAAAAATTCAATTCTATAAGCCTCCGGGGCAGCCTTTGTGGTTTTTGGATGATGTAGTCTTAAGTATAGCAGAAGGAGGGTCTTATGTCAAATGGCTCGGAACTATCGATACGGATTGGAACAAGGGCACTAACTGGGACTTAGGATTTGTGCCCGACGGAAGCAACAATGTAATCATTTCGCAAACGGCCAATATGCCTTCTATCACTCAAGGGGAGTATTTGGTAAATAACTTGGAGATTGAAGATGGTGCTTCACTCACATTGAATGGCACGGCCAACTTGACGGTATTAGAAAATATGACGGCTAACTTAGGATATGCTGATGTTACTTTTGGCGCATCCCTATTGCTAAAAGGAATCGCCACAGGTAGCAATCATCGTTTTTCAAGAACAACTACATTTTCATCAAACTCAGGAAAATACAGCGTGGTTGGCTCGCCAATAACTTCAGGTAATACGGCTAATTTGGGAAGCCCCGTTTATGCGTATGACGAAAATCAAGCCTTTGGGACAGATGGGAGCGATCGTTTCACTCCAGTAATTGGAATTCCCATGATATCAGGCGATGCGTTCTTTTCCGCTTCTTCAGGCACCATTACTTTTACAGGTACACCTAATACCGGAACGGTCAATCAGTCAATGGTTTACAATGATAGCGACGGTTCAAATGCCGGTTTCAATTTAATAGCCAATCCTTACACTTCGTCGTTAGATTTCGACGCATTGATGGCTGGAAACAGTTCCGTATTGGCATCAGAGACCATTTATGTATGGGACGATGGAGGATCAGACATAGGTCAAAGGTCTAGTAATGATTACCTCGTGATTAATGATCTTGGGGCGACAAGAATAAGTGTGAATGGCCGTGAAAACAGCTGGGATGATGGCATTCGTTCTATGCAAGGCTTTTTTGTCAAGGCCAATCAGCATGCGGACTTTAAGTTTACACCAGAGATGATGATAGCAGGTAAAAACGACGGGTCTTCCTTTTACAGAAAGGAGGTTACTCAAAAAAATACTTTACGAATATCATTGTCTAACCAAAATTATTACAGCGATTGCCTCATAGGTCTCAGGGAAGATGCGACCATGAAGATGGATCAAAAATATGATGCTCCAGCAATCCAAAGTAATAGTCCATTAAGGATAACCACAGCCTTGGACGGTAAAGCCTTGGCGATTCAAGGATTGCCTGATAATTTGGAAGCGGTCATTATTGAGCTAAATATCGAAAGCGTTTTGGAAGGTTGGTTTGAACTACAGCTAAGCGAAGGTGGCTTAGCGGAGTACTCCGTTTATTTAATGGATAATGTTTTAAACACATCCGTCAATCTGCTAAGCAATATTTATCGGTTTGAGATGGGCGCTGAAAAGGACAATGCACGATTTCAATTGGCCATATCACGTAGGGATGTATTGATGCGACAAGAAGTAACAACAAAGGATTGTAGAATTTTTGTAACCAATGATTTGCTCAAATTTCAGCTTGCTGACCAAGTAGAAAGAGTGGAGATACATATATTGGATATTGGAGGAAAAAGGATACAGACATATGCCGCCATTTCTTTACGGCATGGCGAAGGACAGGTTGATTTTAATTTAAATGGATTATTCATTATCAAAATTATCACTATGGAAGGTGTCATTATTCGAAAAATCATCACGCATGACTAAACAAACGTTTTTTGTATTCATTTTTTTGATTTTCGTCTATGGAGTCACGGCTCAGGATAGGCCAAATGTCATTGTTATTTTGGCAGATGATCTCGGCTATGCCGATGTGGGTTTTAATGGGTCAAAAGAAATCCCAACGCCAAATATTGATCGAATTGCAGCAGGTGGTGTCAAATTCACCGATGGATATGTGACCTATCCGGTTTGTGGGCCTAGCCGTGCTGGGTTGATTACAGGTCGATATCAAAATAGGTTTGGCTATGCTACCAACCCAATTATAGCGCCAAATGATGCCACTATGGGTTTGCCTTTAACAGAACGGACATTGGCCACTGAGTTAAAAAAAGTCGGCTATACGAACGCTATCATTGGGAAATGGCATTTAGGTACACACGAATCTTTGAAACCAGATAAAAGGGGTTTTGATCATTTTTTTGGTTTTTTATCCGGAGGACATAGATACTTTCCTGAAGAGTACGTGCTCAATGATTTGTCAGAAGTGAAAAAAGATTGGGATTGGTATCTAACAAAGCTTTTGATGAATAACACCCCAGTGGAGGAAACAGAATATCTCACGGATGCGCTCAGTAGGGAAGCGGTTAATTTTATTGATCAAAATAAGGAAAAGCCCTTTTTTCTCTATTTAGCTTATAACGCACCACATGGTCCCTTGCAAGCCACAGAAACGTATTTAAATCGCTTTCAACATATTGAAAACGAAAAACGAAGAACGTATGCTGCTATGGTCAGCGCCATGGACGATGGAATTGGTACCGTTTTAAATAAACTGGAAGAGTTAAAGTTGGATAAAAATACCCTCGTTGTTTTTTTATCGGATAATGGCGGACCTGAGCATCACAATGCTTCTGATAATGGGGTACTTCGAGCAGGAAAAGGGAGCATGTACGAAGGAGGCATTCGCGTACCATTTGCAATGAAATGGCCATCGAAAATTAAAGCTGGAAGTGTTTATAAGCAGCCAGTCATGTCATTTGATATTTTTGCCACGGTCTGTGCCAATGTAAATGTTGACGCAAAAAATGAACTTGATGGCGTAGATCTCCTTCCATTTCTCAATAGATCAAAGAAAGGTGCTCCCCACCTTGCATTACATTGGCTAGATATGGGAAACAATGACTATAGCACGAGAATTGGAGATTTCAAAGTCGTTAAAGAGAATAAAGCAGTCAATGAAGCATTTGACTTGTCTAAGGATAAAAGTGAGAAAAAGCCCATTAATAGTTCCACTAGATTAACAGAACTGTTAAAAAGTCACCGTTCGTGGAGGGATTCTTTGCCGGATCCAATTTTCTTAGGTCTTGAGGATAGGAAAACCTATAAGGATATCCAAAATAGTATGCCTGAGGGTTATAAGCTGGCATGGGCCGAGGAATTTAATTTTGGAGAAACGCCAACCAAAAATAAATGGCAATTTGAGGAAGGTTTTGTTAGAAATAAAGAACTTCAGTGGTATACCAATCAGAACGCCACAATCAAAGATGACAAGTTGATCATTGAGGCCAGAAGAGAGAAGGTGATAAACTCAAGCTACGAGGCAAAGCACGAGAGCTGGAAGAAAAGCAGAAATCAAGCAGATTATACTTCAAGTTGTATTAAAACCAAGGATCATTTTTCCTTTCAATACGGGATTATGGAAGTCAAAGCCAAAATTGACACTTCTATGGGTTTATGGCCAGCAATTTGGCTCATAGGTAAAGAACGAAAATGGCCAGCATGTGGTGAAATTGATATGATGGAGTTTTACAGACATGATGGAGAGGCCAAAATACTGGCCAATACGGCCTACAGTTTGAAGGAAGGAAATAAGCCAATTTGGAATTCTACTAAATTGACACTTACCGAATTGTTAAAGAAAAACCCGAATTGGTCGAATGAATTTCATGTTTGGAAAATGAATTGGACGGAAGCGTACATTCATCTCTACCTTGATGACGAACTCATCAACGTTACCACATTAGAGGATAAAACGAACACTGAAGGATTTAACCCATTCAGACAGCCGCATTATATTTTATTGAACATGGCTATAGGCGAGAATGGCGGAAATCCGGAAAACACCACTTTCCCGAAAACCTTTGAGGTTGATTATGTTAGAGTCTATCAGAAGTCAATTAATGCGTTTTGATTTAGGTACTTATGGTACTTTTCTGAAAATGTGCTATCTCCCTATTTTCACCATCCCAAAAGCGTCAAAGTTATTTTGAAATTAATGGGTAGTTTGTTATTCAAGGTTCAGACAATCGATAAGACTACATAATTAGGTTAGTAGAATAGCATAAAAATAGCCCTCTCATCAAGAATACGGCTTTTGGAGCCTTTAAAATCATCTTTTGATCTATATACCCTAGTCAAAGACTTAATGCACCTCCATTTCCTAAGGCTCAAACAATAGATTTGAGAAGATTTTAAATGAAACCAATGAGAGGTGAATAAACGGAATTCCAAACATTTGATATTTTTTGCAGTACTCATATTTGTAGGACTTGCAATTGTGACATCTGGCTGCTCTGATAAGATCGATTCGGGAAATAATTCGAATGAAAAAGAAAATAAAAACCCTAATGTGATCATTATATTAGCGGATGATGCTGGTTATGCTGACTTTGGTTTTATGGGTAGCCAAGATATCAAAACGCCAAATTTAGATCAGTTAGCAAAAGAGGGAACCATATTTACGGATGCTCACGTCACAGCTTCCGTATGCAGTCCAAGTCGTGCAGGTATTCTTACCGGAAAGTATCAGCAGCGATTCGGTCATGAGTGTAATCTAGAACCCAATCAAACGACAGCATTCGACTCGGCACAAGTGACTATTGCAGAATTCCTGAAAAGTAAGAATTACAATACTTCAATATTCGGAAAATGGCATTTAGGAGAGGCATCACATCAGCATCCACAGAAAAATGGGTTCGATTATTTTTGGGGATTCTTAGCAGGAGGGAGAAGCTATTTTCCTTCCGAATCCCAGGATTCCGCTGGCAAGTCAAGCGCAATACAAGAAAATGGACAATGGGGAAAATTGCAAGGTTATTTGACCGATGAAATAGGAATAAAGGCCTCAGATTACATTCAGAGAACCGCGAAAGAAGATAATCCATTTTTTATGTATTTGTCTTTCAATGCACCCCATACGCCGATGCACGCTAAGGCGGAGGTTATTGAAATGTTTGGGGCTGATCACGAACGACCAGTTTATGCCGCCATGCTTTGGTCCATGGATGAGGCGGTGGGAAAAGTGATTTCAACGTTAAAAGAACAAGGGATTTATGATAATACGCTTATATTTTTCCTAAGTGATAATGGAGGAGCACATAACAATAATTCAAGCGTTGCACCATTTAAAGGTTGGAAAGGCAATCAGTTTGAAGGAGGAACAAGAATACCATTTACAGTAACATGGAATGGTACGCTTCCCGCGAAAAAGCAATTCTCGGGGTTGTCATCTTCCCTGGATATATATAAAACAATAGCCTCATTTTGGGAAGTACAACCAACGCTTGACGGTAGTGATTTGATACCGTTTTTAGTTGGTGATAAAACGGGTAGCCCTCATGACAAACTTTTCTGGCGTAAAGATGAAATGGCCACTATTCGATCAAAAAACTACAAATACATCACTTTGCGTGATTCGATATCGGTCATGTATGATTTGAAAAAGGACAAAGAAGAGCTAGTAGATATTCAAAAGGAATACCCAAAAATTGTTGATGCCATGGAATTCGATTTGAATCTATGGCAGCAGGAGCTGAAAAGTCCATTGTGGAAAGAGCCGGAATCTTGGAATATGGTTACTCGAAGAATTTATTCTGACCTTATGAAAAATGAATCTATCAATGTGAGAGAGCCGAGTGATTTACGCCAAGTTGACACGGCAAAAATGCATTAAAAGATCTGAGAGCGTTCCAATATATTATATGGATTATAGGTAGCTTGAGCTCAAACAACGTTAACCCTATTTTGGTCACAGTATTCCTATGTCTTTTGCTGAGCAATGGTCTAGATGCTCAGACATTTAATAATAAAACCTACAATCAGACTTTCATAGATGTCTCCTCGGGTCTATCCAATAACTATGTGAGTAACATAGTAGAGGATAATTATGGGTTTAAATGGATCGCTACAGAAGGTGGCCTGAATAAGTACGACGGAAAAGGCTTTGAGGTCTTCAAACCATCCAATACCCCAGCACTGGAAAATGAGAATATTGAGGTAGTCTACAAAGACAATGCTGGAAATTTATGGATTGGAACAAAGAGTGGAGGATTGACTTATTATGACGCCATTTCCGAGCGTTTTGTCAATTACAATGATCAATTATTTACTTCATTAAAAGACAAGTCGGTAAGAATCAATAGTATAACGGGAGGGAAGGACAATAAAATATTTATTGGCACATGGAACAATGGACTATACATCGTTGACAAAAATAATATGGATAGTGTGGTGCATTATCTTAAGAAAAGCAGAATTAGTGTGCTCAATACCGACACCTATGGGAATGTTTGGATAGCTGAGGGAGAAAATCTTTTAAAATATGATCCATCCGAAGACAGGGTCATAAAAATTGGATCGTTTGGCTTTGTCAATAGTATTTATCATGACGCCAAGCGTAAAAGGCTATGGCTGGGGATCAACCGCATCGGCGTTTCCTATCTTGATTTACATGATTATTCCTATCACACGACTTCACTGATATTTGAAAGGACTTTTAATATTGAATCGTTGGTTGTCGATGATGCAGGACGTGTTTTTGTAGGAACATGGGGTCATGGCTTATTTGTAAGTGACACTTCGGCATCTGTATTTTCCAAATATTCGCTAATATCTTCCTCATTTGCTAGCAAAAACAACAACTCAAGTTATGAGACGATTTTAGATATTCATTTAGATAAGAACGGTATTATTTGGATTAGTACCGCCTTTGGAGGCATTGTTAAAATGATGCCAGTCAACAACTTTGGAGGCTCTGAAGATTTTTTTGAAACGGGTTCACTTTCAGATTATAACATCTATGCATTAACCGTCGATAATGGTGGCCGTACATGGATTGGCACCTATGGCGAAGGTGTAAGCATATCCGAAAATGGCAACCTCAGGCGCTTAGAGAATATTCCGGTCTCGAAAGTAAACTTCATTAAGCAGTATGGAGGTTACATGTTTATTGGAGCGAGAGAGGGACTTTTTAGAATTGAAATCAATGCTATTGATGGTCTAGTGCAGCAAGTAGCTATTTTGCAAAATGTAACAGCCCTACAATCAGTAGCACCAGGAAAACTATGGGTGGGTACGCAGCAAATCGGATTGTATTCCATAGAAAATATAACTGAGGATCTTAAGGAATCTATAGTAGCCAAAGTTAAAGGCTGGCCAGGAGGAGACCGAGTAAGTGAATTTGAGATAGATAAGGAAGGCAACATATGGGTAGGTACTTTCAAAGGATTGTATGTTTATGACGCACAGGCTCGGAAATTCTTAAGTGAAACAGGAATTTTGACGGAATCTCTTCCAAGCGACATTATCAACGACATGTTTTTAGATCAAGAAACAGGCAAGCTTTGGATAGCCTTATCTGGTGGATTGGTAGAGTTAGATCTAAAAGGCACATCTGTAACAGACTATAAAGTCCATGGAATCGAGAATGGATTAAAAAATGAATTCATTACCTCTGTGATCAAAGGCGCTGACGGTAACATTTGGATGGGCACTGCTTACGGTTTGGCCAAATATATTCCTAAAAGACAAGCCTTTGAAAATTTCGGTGAGGCGGAGGGTGTACCAGTACATTCGTTCAATATTAAAAGTGTATCGCAAAACAAAAAAAATTATTTGCTTTTCGGGGCGACCAATGGATTGACATTTTTTGACCCAAAGGAAATTAATTTCAAACAAGCGGATCCAGAGGTTTTATTTACAACACTGAGTATCAACGGAGAGCTCATTAAAGTGGGTGAAATGATCAATGATAGGATCATTTTCACACAGTCACTACAGCATACGCCCGAAATAGAATTTTACTATGAAGACAAAGCCATTTCATTTACTGTTGCAACCCTTGACTACCTCGGTGATGATAACGTGCTTTTTTCTTATAGATTGGTTGGTTTCGATGATCAATGGAGTCAACTGTCTTACAACAGGGAGATTCGCTTTATCAATTTAAATGCGGGCACTTATCATCTTGAAGTTAAAGGATCACGAGATAGCTTTCATTGGAGTGCAGTTGCTTCCAAAACCATCACAATAAATCCACCAACTTGGGCTACTTGGTATGCTTATGTATTCTATGCATTTTTCGTTTTAGGAGTAGCTTATCTTATCAATTTTATAGCTCGAAAACAGGCGAACCTAAAGGCGAAATGGGAAGTGGAGCGTATCGCAAGAGAAAAACAAGAAGATCTTTCTGAGGCCAAAATGGTCTTTTTCACCAATATATCTCATGAGTTTAGAACACCACTGACATTAATACTAAGTCCGATTACTGAGTTGTTGATGGAAGTAAATGTCAAAGGAAAAGTTAGAGAAAGGTTAACCACCGTGGAAAAGAACGCCAGTCGTTTGCTCGATCTTATCAATCAGCTGCTCGATTTCAGAAAATCAGAGAATGGATTATTACAGCTACGAGTAGCAAATGGTGATTTTGCCAATTTTGCCAGAGAGGTTTTTCTATCGTTTAAAGGACATGCCAAGACTAAGCATATTGATTATTCTTTCCAAGCCAACCCTAAGCGGATCGCTTTGCCTTTTGATCGGGATAAAATGGAGATTGTATTGGTAAACCTATTGTCCAATGCGTTTAAATATTCGGAAAATGGAGGTAAGATCCAACTCATGATATCACAACAAGACAATGATTGTGTAGTCAAGGTCATAGATTCAGGAATGGGAATAAAGGCGGAGGATATTGATAAAATTTTCGATAGGTTTTATCAGATTCAAACGACAAAATCCGCTAAAATAATGGGTAGTGGCATAGGCCTTTCGCTTGCTAAAAATATCGTACTCTTGCATTATGGGCTATTAAATGTGACCTCAGTAGAAGGTGAAGGATCTACGTTCACCATTCATCTGCCTATTGAAAATGAAGGTTTTATCACGGGAGAGTATATTTCAGACTTTAAAGGAAGCGATGATCGAACGGCTTATTTGGATTCAGGATTTGATACTGAGGATCATTTGCAAGTGGAGCCACAAATAAACATGGATAGACCAACCATTCTTGTCGTGGATGATAATAATGAAATCAGAAGCTATTTGACTGAGCTAATGACAGAAGATAATTACAACGTTGTAAATGCCACCAATGGAGTAGAGGCATTGCAGGTGGCCAATGAAATACTGCCTGATCTGATTATTAGTGATGTAATGATGCCAGAAATGGACGGCATTACTTTTTGTAACACGATCAAAAGCGATGTGAGCACTTCCCACATTCCGGTGATATTGTTGACGGCTAGGACGTCTACAGTATTTGAAGTTAGTGGGCTGCAAACCGGTGCGGAAGATTATATCAAAAAGCCTTTTCATCCAGCCGTTCTAAAAACCCGAGTGGCTAGCATTCTCGAAAATAGAGCAAAAATAAGAGAATATTTTGTCAATAAACTACGGTTTGAACCAGGAGAGCAACTAGAAGCCGTAGGCACAGAGGAAAAATTCATTCAACGAGCCATTACACTTATTGAAGACCATATTCATGATGCTGAATTTGGTATTGAAAATCTGATGGACAGCTTGGCTATGAGTAAATCTACGCTCTATCGAAAACTTAAGTCCTTGACTGGTATGTCCATCACAGGATTTATACGTTCTGTAAAACTCAAAAAAGCAGCGGAATTGATTATTTCCAAAAACTGGAAGTTGAATCAAGTGGCCTATGAATCTGGGTTCAATGATTATAAGTATTTCAAAACTTGCTTTCAAGAACATTTCGGTTGTTTGCCATCAGAATACCGAGCTAAAAAAGCGTTGGAAAACGCATAGGATTGACATACCGGAGCTGTCAAATTCATGGTGAGCATTTCGTCAAAAGTTATATCATTTTTTTGAGGTGCAGTAAAAACCTAATTGAAGTCCACCTTGTTGTTTCAAATCACCTAGGCTTGCATCGATTAAAAAACAATCATCTGATTGCATCTTTCGATATTATGGGTTTTTAAATATTAAAATAGTTGCCACAAAATAATGAAAAACCTAAATAGCATAGTGTCGATTTGAAAAGACACTCATTTTATACCATTTTCCACGTATTTGGAACATTTGACCATATGAATGCCGAGAATCACCCCCTGAATTTTCACTAATAAAAGCACTTTTGGTAAAAGTAATTTTGATTTTTATATAAACATTAATACAAAATGCAGAACAAGCGCAACGCATATTCCTTTCTACTTGCCTTTCTTTTTGTTTCCATCCTGGGAATAACGAGTTGTGGTACAGATGAGCCAGATGACGGGGGAGATATCCTGTCAAACGAAGTGTCCCTTAGCGATTCGGGGAGCCTAACAGTTACCGAGAAAGACACAACTATAGTGCTAACTTATAATTTTATCATAGCCACTCGCGAAGCGGGATCTTTAATAGTAAATGCGACAGTAGAAGATTTATCGCATGGCGTTAATTACACAACGAGCCCTGCAGAATCTTCAGGTGTTATCACTATTCCTTTTGATGCTGCGGCAACTTCCGTGACTTTACAAATAGCTGTTAATGATGATAGCGATAATTTGCCGAATGGTAAAGTAACGTTCACTTTAGCAGAAGTTACAGGTGAGAACTCATCAGTGACTGCCTCTTCCTCTTCTTTCGAACTTACCATCCTAGATAACGAAGGAGAGTCTATCGTACCTACATCCGATGAAGCATTAGCATTGGGCGAGGCTGTTCCAGGTCAGGCTCAGATGGAAGCGGTTGAAATTACTTTTACTTCTTTAAATATTATCGCGGCTATTGACGCAGAAGCCACTAGTGGGTTTGTGATTGGTGCGACGGCTGATGGTGAATTTACCACCTCCTTAGCTTTAGCGATGGATGCAACATCTTTTTTTGTAAAAGCATCCCCTGATGCAACTGCAGCATTTGGTGCATTGACTGGTACGGTAACTTTATCTTCTGGTGAAGCAACTGCAGCGTTTTCATTCGAGGCTATTGTGTCAAATGCAATTGGTGAGCTCTTTTGGGCAGAATATTTCGATTATCCAATAAACGAAACTTATCCAACGTATGGTGATGCCGGTTTCACAGGTGCTATCGTTCCTGTTTCAGCAAGATATCGTTTGGCTGGTGCCTATAACGGGGCGGACGGGTCAGTAGATAAAATTACCGGACTTCAGCGATTGGGTGTTTTTGATACTTGGTACATTCAGCAGCGTATGGCTGGTATTGCCATGGGGGATAATCCTCTGAGCTTTACCGGATATCCAAACTCAGGAATAGGAAGAACAGCGAAGTTAGCACTAGACGGAAGTAACCAACGTCAAAGAAACGATTGTAATACAGAATCTAAGAATGCGGCAATTGCCAGAAGATTTACTGAAGAGGGAAGTGAAATAACTACTGGCAGTGTATATTTTTCAGCAATGGTCAATGTCCTAGAAGTTCAAGATGAAACAGTTCCAGTAATGAAAAATGCGATCATGATGCTAACAGGAGACGTTTCTTTTGTGAATGTCAATGCAATGAAACTAAATGTCATTGATGATGGAGCTGGCGGATATCATTTCGGGGTTTCAAAATCAAGTGATGACGGATCAGTAGTATATGGTACGACCTCTTATGCTTTGGGTACAACATATGCAGTTGTTTTCAAAGTGGAGATCAACGATGACTTAGAAGGCGAAGATCCTAATGATGTAGTAAGTGTTTATGTATTTGAAGAAGGATCGACTATTCCATCTTTTGAAGACAATTCATTGACTCCTGAGGCAAGAATAGATGTAACGAATCAAGAGGCAGATGTGCATGACGTCACATCTGGTCTGGAGATTTTCTTTATGAGAGAAGTAGCTGATGCATTTTCCGCTGGTGGCTTGGCCAATGTTCATGTACAATCTGTAGAATTTTCTGGTCTTAGAATCGCTACTTCATGGAATGCCTTATTTAAGGATATGTCTGAAGCGCTATATGATAACACATCAGAAGATGCACTTCAGGGAATAAGATATGGCAATGCAAACTGTTCAGGTTTTCCAGGTGGTAACCTCGGAAATACTGATCTTTAAGTAACACTTCTAATCATTAACATTTGGATCTCGCTTAGTGCTATTTGAGCGAGATCCACATTGTCAAAATACAGTTCCCTTTCACTGTTATTTTTAGCCTTTTTGAAAATTAATATGAAAAAAATTTCAAACCTTTTAATGAGTAGAAGCCATATTTTTTTAGTCCTATTTTTTGTTTCAGTGAAGCTATTAGCGCAAGGTGTAGTAGTCAATGGAACAGTAGCGGATGAAAACGGTGAAACCTTGCCAGGCGTGACTATCATGGTCAAAGGAACCACGAATGGAACGATCACAGATTTTGATGGAAACTATAGACTTGAAGTTCCAAGCGACGCATCGCTTGAATATAGGTTTGTTGGGTTTATGACGCAGAAGTTAAATGTTAATGGCCGGACCACTATTGATGTGGTTTTAAATATGGACATCAAGCAAATGGACGAAGTTGTCGTGATCGGCTATGGTACGGTTGATAAAAAAGATTTAACGGGAGCGGTGGGCATACTTAGTGCAGATGACCTTGCCTTGCAACCTGTTGTGAGAATAGAAGCTGCTCTTCAATCAAAACTCCCCGGCGTTGTTGTAAACCAAAATAGCGGTAATCCAGGAAGTGAGATGAAAGTAAGAATTAGAGGTGCTAATTCTTTTGGAGCAGGAAATGGCCCATTGTACGTGGTTGATGGCTTTGTAGGTGCGGATATTCAGTCCTTAAACCCGGACGATGTGCAATCAATATCAGTCCTTAAAGATGCATCGGCAAGTGCGATTTATGGAGCGCAAGGTGCTAATGGGGTGATTATTATTACAACCAAAAGCAATAAAAGCGACAAAACACAAATCAGTGTTAAATACCAACACAGCATTTCCCAGCTAAGAACGAGATGGGATCTAATGGAGGGTTGGCAATACATGCAAACTGTCAATGACAGGTTGAGAGCTGGAGGTACGCCAGAGGATAATTTGATATTTAGTAGACTGGATATACTTCAAGCTCAGAGTGAAGGAAGCGGCACAGATTGGCAGGATGTTGTATTTCAAACAGGTCAACAAGACCAGGTACAATTATCCGTAAATAAAGGGTCATCGTTTTTGTCCGCAGCAGCACAATGGAATAAGGGTATAGTATCAGGTACAAAATACAATCGATATAATATTAGATACAATTACACAGAAAATATTTTTGATCCAGTAAAGTTGTTCATTGGCATATCTAATGCATTTGAACAACGTGAAAATTCTGAAAATTCTGAACATATAAAAACCATAAGAACAGCGGTTGGCTGGCCTACGAATTTGCCAGTTTTCGACGAAGTAACTGGGGATTATACACGTAATGCTTCATACGGTCCATTGCCAGTAAACCCGGCTTTTACGCTAAACGAAACGCCAAGTACAGCCTATAGAAATGACTTTATTACCAATTCTTACCTTGAATTTAGATTAGGAAAAGGTTTCAAATTTAAAACTCAAGGCATCATTAACTTAAGAGGCATCTCTAGTACCAATTTTAGTAGAGTGTCACCGAACTTGGTCGCTAGTAGTCCTGCTTCAAGTTCATATGGAAATACGAACAGAATGTTTTTGCAATGGCAGGCCACCCAGCAATTATCATATAAGAAAAAACAGGGTAAGCATGCTATTAACGCTACGGCGCTTTATGAGGTGCGATCTTCTGTTGAGCGCTCTTTTAGTAGTAGTGGTTCTGAACTCACGACTACCAATCTAGGCTATTTTAGTGCGGGTGTAGCTGATGTTAGGAATAATGGGGTTAATCGTCAAAACCTTGAAATATGGTCTTACTTCGGTAGAGTCAATTATACATTCAATGAAAAATATTTATTCACTTTTAATGCCAGACATGACGAGTCTTCAAGGTTGGGAGTAGGCTATGAAGGTGCAAATTTCTTCGGTGGAGCTTTCGCATATAAGTTGAGCGAGGAATCCTTTTTTCCTAAGAATGGAATCATTGATGATGTGAAGCTTCGTATAAGCATCGGACAATTAGGGAGCCAAGCCGTAGATTTTATAGAAACGATAGAAGTGGTTGGCTATAACAAAGGCTACTCATTTGATGGTGCGACTTTTACACGTGGTGCGGCAGTTTCAAGACCTAAAAACGAACGACTTGGTTGGGAAACGACCAATCAGATCGATATTGGAGCGGATGTAGGGATATTAGATAATAGATTTAATTTCACTTTCGATGCATTCTATAAACAGACCACAGACCTGATCTTTAATCAGCAGGTACCCGCTTATGCAGGAGGAGGTAATATTAAAGTGAACTCAGGAGAGATGGTTAATAAAGGGCTTGAATTTGCTCTTTCGGGATATGCTATTGACAAAAGGGATTTTTCAATTGAAGTCAATGCTAACATTAGCTTTATTAGAAATGAGCTAAAAGATATTCTTGGCGATACAGACTTTATAGCTTCTGGGCCAAATCAGAGAGATAATCCTGATCTTTTGGATAACACTCATCGCAATTTTGTAGGAAGACCGCTAGGTCTTTTGTGGGGGCTAGTGTATGACGGAGTTTATAGCACGGATCAAGAGGAGCTCGCGAGTCAGTATAACAGATCACCTGGCGATCCAATCTATAGAGATTTGAATGACGATGGTCAAATAGACAATGAAGATCTAACAGTCATTGGCAATCCAAATCCGGATTTTATCTGGGGATTTGTTACCAATGTGAGATATAAAAACTTTACGCTTAATCTTGTGTGGAATGGTGTGCATGGTATGGACGTTCTCAATTCACTGAAAGCTTCCACTTATGGTGGAGCTGGAAATAGAGATGCAACTAATGTTGAATTTCTAGATAGATGGACACCTGAAGATCAAAATACGGACATTCCAGGATTCACAACCACAAGTATTTTGTCTAGGCAATCGAGTCAATGGATTGAAGATGGCTCCTATGTTAAATTGAGAAATGCAACATTGAAATATGATCTACCTACAAAATCATTGCCGTGGTTAAAAGGAATTTCAAACATATCCGTATTTGTTACGGCTCAAAACGCTTTGGTATTTACCAAGTATACTGGCTATGATCCTGAATCATTATCGAATACAGGAGATAAGGCTGGAGGATTTGATGAAGGTGGCTACCCAATTCCACGAACGTTTTTAACTGGAATGAACATTACATTTTAAAGCCAAAAGATGAAAAGATTAATTCAAATATTTGCATTTACAATTCTTGGCTTCACCATGTCATGTGTTGACTTAGAAGAAGAGCCAATCAATCAGTTGAGAAATAATTACTTCGAAAGCTTAAGTAGCTTAAGAGCGGCGGTCAATGGCACTTACACTGTATTAATCAGTGATGTGTGGGAAAGGTCGGTCCAGGTGGGAAGTTTTAGGGTTCCACAAATGGGAGCCGATGATTTTACTACCCTAACAGGCTCTAATAAAGAAGACTGGCGTCAGTTTGATCAGTTTTATCAGAGTTCAGGGAATACCAGACTTCAAAGAGCTACATGGGCATTATTATACGACGTTATTAGACAAGCTTCTTGGGATATAGAAGGTGCAAAAAGCCTCGAAGGAAGAGTAGATCAAGAACTGATTGATGCAGTAGTTGCTGAATCATATTTTATTCGGGCATGGTCTTATTTCTGGTTAGTAAGAACATTCGGTGAGCTTCCGATTATTACCAGTACCATCGTGACAGATGCTATTTATGATGTTGAGAGACAGAGTATTGAGGATGTCTATGCCTTGATACTAGAAGATTTAGATTTTGCTGTAAATCATTTGCCTGAAAGTCAAAGTGCCTATGGATACATCAATAAGTGGGCAGCTAAGTCTTATCTTTCTGAAGTACATCTAACCATGGCAGGATGGCCTCTTATGCAAACAGAGAACTATGCACTTGCGCGTGATTATGCTAAAGACGTCATTGATAACGGAGGTTTTGATTTGATGAATCAGTTTTCCGACATTTTTCAAACAGCAAATGAAGGAAATGTTGAATTGATATGGGCCATTTCTCTATGCCCAATAGAGTTATGCGGTGGCGGATACACAGGTTCATGGACGGCAAAAGCAACAAAACCTGCAGAGCTTAATGGCTATCAGGATATGTTCATTGAACTTTCCTTTTTTGAGCGATTTCCAGAGGGAGCTAGAAAGGACTTTACCATGTTGTCTGAAATCAAGGTGGAAAGCGATGATCCAACAGACCCTTTTTATATAAGAGAAACAGATGGTCAAGAAGATGAACAAATACATTACACTTATTTGGATTATACACAGTTTACAACAGGCCACCCTTATTTGAAAAAATATTGGGATGGTTTTTATGATACTACATTAGTTGCTAATGATCCATCTCAACCTGTAGACGCACAAGTGGCCATGGATATTCCGATGATGAGATTGGCTAAAGTTTATTTGATGTATGCCGAAGCGCAAGCAAGGGCTGACGGAGGCGCATCTGGTGAGTCTTATGAATTGCTCAATCAAATAAGAAGAAGGGGAAAAGGCTATACGCTAACAGACGCGGGTTCAGATGTCGATTTGATTACAGGCTCTTTAAGCACAGACGATTTTGTTCGTACCGTAGTTGATGAAAAAGGTTGGGAGCTCGTTGGCGAGTTGAATAGATGGTTTGACTTAGTGAGAACTGAGCGAGTAGAGGAAGTCAATGCCCTAAGAAGTCCCGACGAACCATTGCCCATTCAAAATGCAATAACCAAGCAGTTTTATATAGCACCTATTCCAGCAACGGAAATTGCTATAAATCCAAAACTGACCCAAAACGAAGGTTATTAATCATTTTTCATATTTGAAATATTAGAAAGAAGAAATCATGAATCATATAAAAAGTGCTGTTTTACTCTTAGCAGGCATATTGCTGCCCTTCATTGGTTTCAGCCAAACGCTAACTTGGACTGGTGGTAGTGACAATGATTTTTACAATGAGCTAAACTGGGTAGTCACTGGGACTGAAGAAAACCCTGCGTCGGGTAGCATAGATCCGGGCACTGATATTACGTTTGATTTGAATGTTTCGAATGGTACTTTTGATCTTTCCGGTCAGTCTCTTTCTTTTTCTTCATCATCACTTGGTATGGTGTTAACAGAGACCTTCCTTACAATCGATGCAGTTCAGGTTGGAAAAATAAGGCTTGATGAAAAGTCCACACTAACCTTAAAATCTTCAACTCCTTTAGGAGATGAAGCTTCTTTGGATATTGCTGATATGTTGAGCTGGGTAAAACTCATTTCTGCAGATGGGTATGTAGCAGATTCCGTTTACTTGGATCGCTTTACCTCTAATGATCAGTCACTAACACTAGGTGCAGATGTACGAATCAGCCAATATTATTTTAATGGATCATTGATTAGGCTAAGAGATCTGGAATTTGAACCATTGACACTTTTTGACAGTCAAGGCCAATCAGGGGATTCACTTAATGTCACTAATTTTGATGTATACAAGAGGTCCGCTCTTGGTGATTTTGACAATAAGACATCTTCTTTCAGACTAGAAAGGGGATATCAGTTATCCTTGGCTATTTTTCAAAATGGTACGGGTAAAAGTCAAGTATACGTGGCTAGTGAAGAAGCATTGGAAATAGATCTACCACAAGCATTGGACAATAATATTTCATTTGTTCGTGTCACACCTTGGAATTGGGTTACAAAAAAAGGTGCGTCCAGTTTTGATAAAGACCTCAATCATACATGGGTTTACAATTGGAACAATAAAAGTAGCTCTACGCTCAATTTAGAATACGCGCCAATGTCTTGGGGTGGAGGAGGAGCAACTGCTGGTGCTGTTGCTGATTACCTTGAAATGGAAAATATTACACATTTAATGGGTTTCAATGAGTCGGATAATTGTAATGACCAATCGGGACAATATGGTGGGCTTTGTCAAATTGAAATCGCTGTGCCGCTGTTTAGGAATATGATGGGCGCTGGATTAAGATTAGTTTCACCATCCCCACGCGAAGGTGCTACGCTTCCCGGAGGCAATCAGTGGTTGGTTGATTTTCGAGATGAGGCGAAAGCTACGGATGTAAGATACGATGTGCTTGGTGTGCACTGGTATGACTGGGGTGGCAACCCGCAGAACACACCTTTTGAAGATCCAGAGAAAGTATTTACTCGATTTAAGAATTATTTGGATAGGGTTTACGCAGAACATGGTTTGCCTATTTGGCTAACAGAATTCAACGCCAATGCCAATAGAGACGTATCTGTCCATAAAGAGTTTATGAAATTGGCACTACCTTATTTGGAATCGCTAGACTTTATAGAGCGGTATGACTACTTCTCCGTAAATCCAGAGGTGGCCGGTAATAGAGATGATATAGCCTTTGGGGTGATGTTCGAATTAGAGGATGGTAGTATTACTGAATTAGGAAGGATCTTCAGAGATCATAAGTCTACACCAGCATTACCAGAAGCTACTTGGTCCACACCGACATTTCTCTCTGGCTTAAATGAAAAAATTAATATTCGCGTAGAGATTGCTCAAGATTCCCTCAAAGAAGGAAAGGCCATGTTTATCAATGCTTACACAGATCGAGCTGTTGGCGCACCACAGACTTTCTCCTTCGAAATAGAAAATACTGGTGATGATCAGTTTCAATTTAGAGATACCGAAATAATGATTCCTGAAGGAGGAATTTCTGCCGAGACAGTATTGACATTGATCGATGATGATTTGGTCGAAGATACCATTGAGGTAAAAGTGATCATCAAGGCCTTGTCAGATGGTATTCAGTTTGAGGATACAGAGGTAACACTGTTCTTCGTGAGCGAGGATCAGCCAATAGTAGTTGTTGAGCCGGTGTTGGGAACAGCTGCTGGATTTTCTTTTAATATCTGGCCTAATCCAGCTTCAGAAAAGCTCAATATCGAAAATGCTTCCAAGGATATAGCCTCTGTCCAGCTGCTGTCCCTTGATGGTAGAAACTTCGATTTGAGACGAAATGAACAAAGCCAATGGGACATATCCAAGTTTACTACTGGCGTCTATATTTTGAAAATAAAAACCAGTGATGGTGCGATCCAAACGGGGCGAATTGTGATTGAATAATATAGAATAGTCAACCGAGCTATCTTGCAATAGCGAGATGTATATGTTTATTTATCTCTAGTTATTGCATTTTTCATAACTCAGAAATGGCACATTGTAAGCAAAGATCATGAGTATATTGAAGGCGACATTGCCTTTCTCAACAAACTATTTAATGACAAGCTATTGCCCAAAATCAATGGTGAACCTTGACCAAAACCAAAACGTATCATGAAATTTATTAAAGGCCTGTTCACTTTTCTGTTATCCCTTTTCTTATGGTCATGCCAAAATACGGATCAACAAGCTGTGGAAATAGCAAAGCCAAATATCATCGTTTTTTACGTCGACGATCTTGGCTATGGAGATTTGAGCTGCTACGGAGCATCCAAGGTTACCACGCCCAATGTTGATAAACTCGCAGTAAATGGTTTGTTATTAACGGATGCACACAGTACGTCAGCTACCTGCACACCATCGCGATATTCTTTGTTGACCGGCGAATATGCCTTTCGCAATAATGCCGCGATTCTCCCAGGAGATGCGCCGCTATTAATCTCCCCTGATAAACCCACGCTTCCCAAAATGTTAAAAAAAGCGGGTTATCAGACGGCAGTAATTGGTAAATGGCACCTTGGCTTGGGTGATGGAAACATCGATTGGAGTGGAGCGATAAAACCAGGGCCATTAGAAATTGGGTTCGATTATAGTTTTTTACTCCCGTCTACAGGAGACCGAGTGCCATCAGTATATCTGGAAAATCATTATGTCGTAGGATTGGCTCCTGGCGATTCGCTCAACGTGAGTTATAAGAACAAAATCGGGAATAGACCAACAGGAACTGCTAACCCAGAATTACTGAGATATAAAGCCGATCTCCAGCACAGCAATAGCATCATAAACGGAATAAGCCGAATTGGATTTATGGCTGGAGGCCAATCTGCGGAATGGGTAGATGAGGATTTCCCCAATAAGTTTGTGTCAAAGTCAAGGCAGTTTATTAATTCGGTTGATGAATCACCTTTTTTCCTTTTCTTCTCCTTTCATGATATCCATGTGCCAAGACTACCAATGGAGCAGTTCAAGGGCAAAACAGAAATGGGGGTAAGAGGGGATGCAATCCTACAAATGGATTGGACAGTCGGTCAGATAATAAAAATACTTCGAGACAAAGGACTCGAAGAAAACACCTTGGTGATATTTACCAGCGACAATGGGCCTGTGATTAATGATGGTTATTCTGATGAGTCAGTGAGAAAACTCGGAGACCATGACCCTAATGGAGGATTCAGTGGAGGAAAATATAGTGCTTTGGAAGCAGGTACGAGAGTGCCAACGATCATCTCTTGGCCTGGAAGGGTAAATCCCTCAGAATCTGAGGCGTTGTTTTCTCAAGTAGATATCTTTAGTTCGCTAGCCGCTATGTTCGGTATAGCACTACAGCCAGGCGAGGCATTGGATAGTCAGGATTTGTCCGGTTTGATCTCTGGGAAAAATAAAATGGGTCGTGAGACAATGATCGAGGAATCAGAGACACTTGCTCTTAGACAAGGAGATTGGAAATACATACGTCCTTTTAATAAAGATAAATATCCTGTTTGGATTGAAAAGACTAAGAATATTGATGATGGGTTATCCAATGAGCCTCAGTTATATAACCTCGATGATGACCCTTCCGAAACAATGAATATAGCCTCTAGCAATATGGATCAAGTACTGGAGATGGAGGCAATGATCGTCGCTATTGAGAAACAAAAAACGAGAAAGCGTTAATTAACATTTTGCAAAAAAAAGATTAATTAACCATAGAAAATATCAACCTTATGAAAACCCAGAATTGGCTTGGATTCTTATCTATACTCTTCGTCCATATGCTAGCTGCACAAGAACGACCTGACTGGGAAAATCCCGAAGTTTTTGAAAAAAATAAATTGGAAGCCAGAGCTACTTTTTATCACTTTAGTGACACAAAGAATCTTGCCAAGGACTGGAAGACTTCTGAGCGTTATCGGTCTTTGAATGGAACGTGGAAATTTAATTGGGAGAAAAGCCCAGATAATCGCCCGGAAGAATTTTATAAAGAAGAATATGATGTGTCTACATGGGATGATATCGAGGTTCCGGGAAACTGGGAGCTTCAAGGTTATGGAATACCCATATACACCAACATCAAATACGTTTTTCCTGCCAATCCTCCTTTGATTCCGCATGAATATAATCCCGTAGGGAGTTACAAACGCACGTTTTCCATTCCTGAAAAATGGAACGATCAAAAAATAACATTGCATTTTGGCGCTGTGCGTAGTGCCTTCTATGTTTGGGTCAATGGAGAAAAAGTAGGTTATAGCCAAGGGAGCAAACTTCCAGCGGAGTTTGATATTACTGATTTTATTCAAAAAGGAGAAAATCAAGTAGCAGTAGAAATTTATCGATGGTCCGACGCGAGCTATATCGAAGATCAGGATTTTTGGAGATTGAGCGGAATGGATCGCGATGTTTACATGTATGCCACCTCAAAATCATACATTCACGACTTAAAAGTGAATGCCGGATTAGATAATAAATATATCGATGGCCAATTCGGCTTGGAGGTGACTGTCGCCAATACTGCTAAAGCAAAAGTTGCGGCAGAGATAGCCATTGAAATACTTGATGGAACAAAAAAGATATACTCCGATACAAAACCGGTCACACTAAAATCTGCGGCAAAAGGTCAGGTTTCGTTTAACACAACGATCACGGAAGTCAATCAATGGTCGGCAGAAAAGCCCAATTTGTATACGCTCAATGTCTTTCAAAAAGATTCAAAAGGACAAGTGGTAGACGCAACAACACGACAGATTGGTTTCAGAACAGTAGAAATTAAGAACAGTCAATTATTAGTGAATGGCATGGCTATTTATCTCAAGGGAGTCAACCTTCATGACCATAGCGATACCTCTGGGCATGTGATCGATCCAGACCTTACGCGCTTGGATATGCAAATAATGAAGCAAAACAACATCAATGCGATACGTTGTAGTCATTATCCCAAGGATCCACATTTTTATGAACTCGCAGACCTATATGGTTTTTATGTTATAGACGAAGCAAATATCGAAACTCATGGTATGGGTACGACCAATCAAGGACTCGATAAAAATGAAAAGAAGAAATCGGTACACCCGGCTTATTTGCCCGAATGGAAGCAAGCGCATTTAATGCGTACAAAAAGAATGTTTGAGCGGGATAAGAATCATCCTTCAGTTATTATTTGGTCTTTAGGAAATGAAGCGGGAAATGGGGATAACTTTTATGCCACCTATGATTATTTGAAAAGCGTGGACAGCACAAGACCCGTACAATATGAAGGAGCTACAGGTTATGAAAATACCGACATTCAAGCCCCGATGTACGCAAGAATGAGTGACATGAAAAAATACCTCAAATCTGGAGGAAAGCGTCCGTTTATTCTATGCGAATATTCCCATGCTATGGGCAATAGCGTTGGTAATCTCCAAGACTACTGGGACTTAATGGAGGCACATGATATATTTCAAGGTGGATTTATTTGGGATTGGGTGGATCAAGGCCTGCTAACTAAAAACGAAAACGGAGCGGAATACTGGGCTTACGGTGGTGATTTGGGTGGTGCGGACCTACAAAACGATAACAATTTCTGTTTGAATGGAATAGTAAACCCTGACAGGTCTCCTCATCCAGCGCTATTTGAGGTAAAAAAAGTCTATCAGTTTATCAAGTTTAGAGATTTTGATGAAGAAAAAGGAACGCTAACAGTATACAATGGGTACGACTTCACTAACCTTTCAGAGTTTGCGTTTAATTATCGATGGCTCAAAGACGGTTTAGAAATAGCAAAATCGTCTATTGCTTCTTTCGACCTTGCGCCTCATCAAGAAAAAACCATGGCTATTACTTTGCCAGAAGATTTATCAGCAGGAGGAGAGTATAGGCTGCAAGTTTATGGTGTTACACAAAGCAAAACGGCATTGGTCGATGCAAAGACGATATTGGCATCTGCGGAATTTGAAGTGACCAAGCCAACTTTCACAACTTTGACTTGCGATGGATCAACGGTTATTAATGTCGTTACCAATGACCATCAAATTGCACTCAGCAATGATCAGTTCAAGATCTCTTTTGATAAAATCACAGGTAAACTATCATCGGTGGATTATGGATTTGGTAATGTAATGATGGAAGGACCAGCTGCAAATTTTTGGAGAGCACCGATCGACAATGATTATGGTTTTAAAATGCCAGAGAAGCGAGGCATATGGAAAACCATGAGCCAAAGTGGAGGTCAAAAGTTAATTTCCATCTCAGTTTACAATGCTGCTAAGCCAGAGAAAAAGCTGACTAAAGGGAAAATAAAAGGTTGTTTCGCTGTGATAGAGACTAAGTATGAATTCACCGATGTTGAAGGTTCGATCTCATGGATTTACCGAATAAACGGCAAGGGTGAAATTCAAATTACGATGAACATCGCAGGTTTTGAAGAAGGCTTGCCTAATATTCCAAGAATAGGCACCAACTTTTCCTTGAATAAAAGATTCGATCAAGCAACTTGGTATGGAAGAGGACCTCATGAGAATTATCAAGACCGGTTTACAAGTGCTTTTGTAGATCAATACAAGTCAGACGTGAAATCTTTATATTTCCCATACATTCGACCACAAGAAAATGGCTATCGTACTGATACGCGTTGGTTGGTTCTGGTTGACAATAGCAATAATGGGATACGCTTATCGGCTGTTGGAAAAACTTTTAGTTTCTCTGCTTTAAACTATACGGTAGAGGATTTTGATGAAGGTGATAAGAAACGAAATAGACATACGACAGATCTAGTTGCGAGAGACTTTGTGAATGTAAACATTGATATGGCACAGATGGGGGTTGGCGGGGATAACAGTTGGGGAGCTAAGCCACTTAGCAAATATCAAATCAAGCCAAAGGATTATTCCTTTTCCTATATCCTGTCACCAGTTACAAACTGATCCTTTTGATTATAGAATTTGGAAATAAGCGAACGAGTATTTTGAAAAAAGCAAGATTGATTACTTTCTTAATAGGGCTTTTTATAACCCAAAGTCTCTTTGCGCAAATCACATTACCAGCGATCATTTCATCCAATATGGTATTGCAACGCAATACAACAGTTAAAATCTGGGGCTGGGCAAATAGCAATGAAACTATTGTGCTCCATGCATCTTGGGCAGAAGACGCAATTAAATCCAAAACAGATAAAAATGGGAAATGGCAAATTGATATCGTTACGACCAACAGCAAAGAGCATCAATGGATTAAAATCAATGCTAAAAGTAGTAAGAATGAGGTTTATTTAGAAAATATTCTTTTCGGAGAGGTATGGCTTTGTTCTGGTCAGTCTAACATGCAGCAGCCAGTAAAAGGGTATAATGGTCAGCCTACTTTCGGGTCGATGGAGGCTATAATGAATGCCAAAAATCAAAATTTGCGATTTTTCACTGTTGGGCGTGTTGGAGCTGAAACGCCACAAGATGATCTTGAAAAACATACACCTTGGCAAGAGGCATCTTCGTCGAGTGTTGCTGATTTTAGTGCGGTAGCTTACTTTTTTGGTATGCAACTTCAAAAAACACTTGATGTTCCAGTTGGCTTGATTCATACATCTTGGGGTGCGAGCGCGGTGCAATCATGGATGAGCGATGAGTCCTTGAAAGAATATCAAATAGTTGATTTCACTGGACTGGATGCCGTCAAAAAAGGCAACAAAGTACCAACAGCACTGTTCAATGCCATGTTAAGTCCATTGATTCCATATACAATAAAAGGAGCCATATGGTACCAAGGAGAAGCAAATAGGAAAGAACCGGAAAAGTATCAATCACTTTTTCCAGCAATGGTCAGCGATTGGCGTCAAAGATGGGGGATAGGTAATTTTCCATTTTATTTTGCCCAAATAGCACCATTTACCTACCAAAATAATCAAGCCATATCCTCCGAGCAAAACAGCGCTTATATGCGCCAAGCTCAGCAAGACTGTGTCGATTTAATTCCTAATTCTGGAATCGCCATTACAACAGATTTGGGAAATCCTCTGTTCATACACCCACCAAGGAAAAAGGAAGTGGCAAATAGGTTGCTATATAATGCACTCAACCAAACCTATGGTATCAAAGCAATTGATGGTAAATCCCCGCGCTTTGACTCACTGATTGTAAAGAACCAATCCATCTTACTTTATTTTAAAAATGCTGAGACCGGTTTGTTCGCTTCGGGTGAATTATCTGAATTTGAAATTGCTGGTGACGACCGTGTTTTTCATCCAGCCACTGCCATCATTGTAAAGCGAATGCAAGTACTCGTAAGTAATGAAAACGTTCCTAATCCTGTAGCAGTCCGTTATGCATGGAGGAATTATGTGCAAGGTTCCTTATACGATACAAACCTACTTCCGGCATCTTCTTTTAGGACAGATGATTGGGATAACTCGACTCGGGTTTCTGAGTGAAGACCGATAAATAAATCACTTCTAGGAGGGTGAAACTTGCCAAGAGATTAAGCTAATTCACTTTAATGTTTCTACCATTTTTAGCCTAAAGTGACCAGATAAGCCTCTAAATATTCTTGAATCTCATAATTTGGCTCATATCGCCATTAAGATGAAACATTTACCCCACTACCGACATGGGGCTTGACATAGCTTAGCCTTCTAATTTAAAGAAGTACAAAACAACTGTTATTCTATGAAATATTTTTACTTAAAAACATTAATCTTCTTTCTGATGCTGGTGGGGGTTACGATTTCTACACAAGCACAAACATCTTATGTGACCGTCTTTAATGAGAGTTTTGAGTCTCAAACTACGGGTGTAAGTATTAAGACAATTGGGTTCGAAGTGTTTGGTTCAGATGGTGGTTCGAGCACTACGCCAATCGTGAATGTCACAGAAGATGCAGGACAAGGTTTTGGTGGGAGTAATAAATTTGCTGCTACTGATGACCTAGGTATCAACGGCCAAATGCATAGAGATTTCACGCTAAATGTTGGTGAATCTTATCGATTTAATATCGCAGCGAATTGTCCTCCAACTTTCCTCAATAATTCGGGTGCGGCAAAAGACATGAAATTTAAAATCTTGCAAGTCTTAGATGCTTCGGGAGCAAAAAATCATTATTACGATCCAGCGGTAACAATAGGTAAAGGAACATGGGAAACAGCTTCTCGTGAATTTACTGTTGTTTCAGGTACTGAAAATGTAAGGCTTCAAACATATCGTTATGCTAAGGCGATTTACAAATTTGACGATTTCAAATTAGAGGTAATGGGCTATGGTTGGAACGGATCTGTTTCAACAGACTGGAACACAGCAGCAAACTGGGTTGAAAATGCTGTGCCTCCTGCAGGTAGCAGCGTTACAATTGCAGACGTTACCAACCAACCAGTGGTGACTGGCGACTTGGTTGTTGGTTTTATTGAAGTTCAAGATGGCGCGACGCTTACTGTTAACAGTGGTGCAAGCATGACGGTAAATAACGATCTTTTTGCTTCCACCGGGTATGTTGAAGTAATGTCTGGCGGATCATTGGTGACATTAGGTAAGGTTGCTGGAGAGAACCATAAAATCCATCGACAAACAAGGTTTTCCAATGGAAGGTATAGTATTGTAGGGAGCCCTATTGCAACTGCAACAGTAGCCGATCTTGGAAGTTTGGTTTACAGATACAACGAGGCATTGGCTTATAATTCTAAGGTCGATAACCCAACATCCGGTAATGATGGTCAAGATAGATTTATTGAAATGCTTTCAACTGCCGCTTTGACTCCAGGAACTGGATATTTCTCAGCTAATACAGATCTTCTTTCCTTTACAGGAAAACCAAACACGGGATATGTAGAAGTACCGCTTACTTATACACAACATGACAACTCTGGGGTATTGCCTGATGAAGATAATTATGAAGGTTTTCTATTAGTCTCTAATCCATATCCTTCGAGTATTGAATATAGTCAATTCATGACATTAAATAGTGGGAATGGCACTATTGAGAATGCTATCTGGATATGGGATGATAACGGGTCCGAAGGTGCTAGAGGAAGTAATTCCGATTATATAACCGTCAATAGTATAGGCGCTGTGGGTACAGAAAGTACAGCGGCTAATGGGGGCATGTGGGATGGTTTTATTAGATCCAGTCAGGGATTTTTTGTGAAATCGATCGCTGGTTCAGGACTGTTCTTAGCGTTTAATAACGAGATGAGAGTAACGGGAAATAGCAATGATGCAGGTCACTTTAGAGTTGCTGACCAAGAAAGAAAAGAGACTTTCAAGTTAAACCTTGCTACTGTAGATGGGAATTTTACTAACGAAACTTTAATTGGTTTTACTGATAAGTCTACCATCGAAATAGATGATTTAGATGCACAAAAATTAGCAACCAAAGGCGCATTAAAACTCTACTCTTTGGTCGGTAATAAAGCGTTGGCTATTCAATCTTTGCCGTTTGGGGCAGAAGAAATTCAATTGGGTATCTATGCTGATACCGATGGTGATTATTCTTTTTCATTGGGGGATACTTTTCATTGGGACAATGGATACTCCATTTACTTGAATGATGCTATGACGGGTATAATAACCGACCTCACCAATGGTGGAACATACCAATTCTCAGCTAAATCAGGAGCGTCGGATCGATTTTCAATTAGTCTCTCAAGATCATTATTGAGTTTAGATGAGTGGAACAGTGATTTTGACATAATTTCTTCTCTGAATGAAATTAAGCTTTTGTCAACTGATAACTTAAACCAAGCGATCAGCTTGACGCTCAGTGATGTGTCAGGTAAAGTGTTGTTTCAAACGGAATCAACAATGAACAAAGGAATGCTAACGGTTCCTTACAATTTTACGTCACAGCAGATTTATATCCTTTCTGTGAGATCGTCTAAAATGACGCTAATCAAGAAGTTTATTATCAAATAATTATTAATCTAGAAATCATGAATACTAAATATATCTTATCAACATTAATGCTATTATCAATAATAGCTCCTGTCTTGGCACAAGGTGCGCCTCCTGCCACACCAATTGATGGTGGTCTTTCATTATTGCTTGCCGCAGGTGGTGCATATGGAGTAAAAAAGTTGATGAATAAGAAAAAGTAAATTTTCATTAGGCGTTAAATAGTTTGAGCACACACCATTTTAAACAAAAGGTGTGTGCTTTTTTTGTCATTTTAATTCTCACTTCTACAGTAGTTTTAGATTATTTCAACTTTCATCTTATATGAGAAGTATCAATAAGCCATTAAGTATCGTATGTTGGTTAATCGCGTTCATGACGACCACACTGGCGCAATCCTAGGTTGATCCTGCCACTGGTGATGTTCAGCCTACTATTTTGTTGGCTGACCAATACGAGTTGGACTTTTCTGATGAGTTTAATGATGCTTCTATTGATGTATCCAAATGGACAGTAGACGTCAGTGGAAAGTCGAGGAGCCCAAGGCTGGGTTTGTCTATTGCCGATTGGTGGTGGGTAAGCGATAACGCGAGAGAAGGAAATGGCAATCTCGTATTGGATGTAGATAAGTTTGATGCGCATACGATGCATTGTGGGTCCATGCACTCTAAAAAAAAAATACGAAAAAACCTTTGGCTATCTTGATGTCAGAATGAAAATTGCTTAGGCCGACAAGGAACACATTCTGCCTTTTGGCTACTAGGAAGAATGAGTGTAAAATATGGATGGATCAGGACAAGATGGTGCTGAAATTGATGTTTTAGAGTCCGTTTGGGTGGGTGATTTCACAAAATGTGTAGTACATATTGATGGATATAGTGCAAGCAAGCCAACACAAAAAGATATGATACACCCAATCTTCACGACGGTAATTATCATACATGGGGTTTTCTTTGGGAGGAAAACAAAATGGATATTTATTATGATGGTAACCTATCCGCGACATATAAAAATACCAAATGGATACCACAGGTTGATGAATATTTATGGCTTTCAGATGGAGCTAGCTTTGGTATTAAAGGCGACAACTTTACTTCTCAGCCCGTAGGATTCCTTACCAGTGCTTATGTTGATTATATCCGGGTTTGGAAAAAAACACCTGTTACTACAGAATCAACAACATTCTGGGCAGCTGCTGCAATCAACTCGTGTTGTTTACAATCAATAGATGGAACATCACCAAGTTATAGTTTTGATAATACGAATACCATCAACTGGATAAAAACCACTTCCGGTCAACAAGAGTTATTTAAAGCTGTCAATGTCGATTTAATGATGAACGACTACCCTGCAATAATAGATGATCAGGGTCAAGAAGGGCGGGTTTTTCGTTTCAATTCCTTTACTAGTTTGTCCAATGCAAATAGTGCCTCTAACGCCGAATATCATCGATTAATTGGGAATTCACCAGGGAAAAATCAAACTATTTATGTGTCGTTTTTAAGTCAAGTAAGAAAATTGAACGATGGTTCTGTGTCTTTTCCCATCGGATTTTCCAATTACAGTGGCGTTGGTGGTGCCGCAAGTTGGGGGTCAAGGTTGCTTATTAGCAACCCCAATGCACCACATTCAAGTAACACAGGTACTTATAATTTTGGCTTGGACAAAGGAGGCACAAGCAATGAGGTGAATTTATCAAAAACGTATACTGCTCGATCGGAGATTGTTTTTGTAGTGATGAAGCTCACCATGGATTCCGATATAGGCAATGCCAATGATAAGCTTGAACTGTATACTTCTACTTCCATACCTATGTCAGAACCTGACTTTGATATTTCAACTTCATTGGGAGATGATTTAAATGTAAATGCTATTTTTCTAAGAGAAAAAATGGATGGATATTTTGATAATTCTAGATTTGAGGATCACCATATAGATATTGACGAAATCAGAGTTGCCAATAGTTGGGAAGGGCTTTTTACTACCGTTACCGATGCTGGGATTGTTAGTGGTGGATCAGGAAGCAGTGGGTCTACTTTTGATCAAAATACCAGAATAGGATCAATGCAAGTTTTTTTAGTGCAATCGAACACGGCTAGAAGCATATTATTTAAAGAGTCGATTCAAGAAATAAATGCTCATCAAGATGCTCAATTTTTCAGAATGTACGATGCTAGTTATCAAGTGGCAATTGAATTGTCAGGAAGTGATTTTCGAGATGAAACGTTATTGGTTTTGACGAGCAAGGCAGTGTATCCTTTGATCGGATGTTAGACGCGACAAAATCATCAGTGAAAATGGCCTTTCTTTATTTTTATGGACGGGCGAGGAAAAACTGGCTATTCAAATACTGCCGCTACTAGAAGTAAATGATGATAATGATATTGCCCTTGGCACGCAGGTCTCAAAAAGTGGTGAACATGTTTTTCAACAAAAAGAATCCATAATTCCTGATGGACATGCGGTGTACCTAAGAGATCATCAGTTAGAGGAAGTTTATAGCCTTTCTGAAAATGCCGTTAGTTTGACGCTTAATAGCCAGATTACTCAAAGGTTTTCTATCCAGATACAAGCGCAATTAAATGTCCTTGAGATTGAACCAGCGCTGACTCAGTTTAAAGTGTTTTGCGACAAGCAAAATATTCATTTTCGATTCGTTGATTTTCATCAAACCGCAAACTTTATCTTATATGATTTTAGCGGGAAGTCTAATTATGGCTAAAAAAAGTCTTTCAAGTGATTTTAGACAGGTTTCATACCTTTGGGTGAAAAGACCCCTGATTAACCTGCACTTGATAATAAGCAAGAGGGAATAGGAGAAAAGAAGCAACAGCAAAACTAATCCTTCGACAGGTTCAGGACAGGTGCCCAACAGCAGCAACCCAAACCCTTTTGACGGATGTCAATAATTGTAAACCTCCATACGTTCATGCATCGGATGGTCTGCTCATGTGCCCTGAGTGCAGTCATGAATGCAGTCAGGTAAATCCGAAGAAAAAGCAGAGACTTCCACCGATGATACGATCAGAGATAGAAATGGAAAGGAACTCCAAAACGATGATTCTATGGAGGATATGAAGAATTTATCTGTACCGGGAATGCCTAAATATGTAAAAGCTGGAAATAATGTGAAGCACATCTGACCTATCAAGTGTGATTGTAAGATTGAAGGTTTTGGAGCAATAGGTTTAAAGTCCGAATTTGTGAAAAAGGCTTGATTCCTTCGAAAGGGAACATCTTAGTATCTCACTAACAAACGCTCGCAAACCTTACCACTTAGCGTTTCGTTCTGTTTGTCGGAGTATCTGACGATCATACTATTGTCAAACGACTCTTGTGCTAGCAACTCTATTTCCAAACCCAATGCAATTTCACGGCTATTGAGGAATGATAAGAAATCATTAGAAGACTGGTCAAGAGCAACCAAAATGACTTTTTGACCCGGCTTACATTCACTCATTCGTGTTAAAGATTGGGCTTGGACTTTACCATTTTTATCCGGAATCGGAGACCCGTGAGGATCAGTTTTTGGATGCCCCATCAGCTCATCCATCCGGTCAAAAAGTGCAGGAGATTTGATGTGCTCCATTTGCTCTGCAATATTATGAACCTCTTCCCAACCAAAACCCATCTGATTGACCAAGTACATCTCAGTGAGTCGGTGTTTCCGAACGACTAATGCTGCGATCTCACGCCCTTTCTCCGTTAGTGTTATCGGCTTATACTTTTCATAATTCACAAATCCCTTGGCCTGAAGATTTTTGATCATGCTATTGATACTGGGTTTGCTCACTTCTAAATAAGCGCTTAGATCGGATATACTTACCTGATCCTCTTGCTGAGAAAGTGCATACAGTGCTTTCAAATAATTCTCTTCGGTGAATGAACTCAAAATGTTTTTGATAGCAAAGTTATTAAAAATATCTTTTCTATTAATTTGTTAGCCTAATCTAACTTATTACTTTTGCTGGACTAATTGAAAAATTCATTTATATAGATCATGGTAAGACTTTTCTCATTGACTCTATTGCTGATAGTTATTGCTCTGGCATCTACTTATGCACAGACAGGAAGTATCACTGGCAGGATCACCTCAGATGGCAGTGCTGTTGCATATGCCACAATCAGACTCGAAAACAAATCAATCGGTGGGGTTGCTGATGAGTCAGGCAACTTTGTCCTAGAAAATGTGCCCGTTGGAGATGCTAACATCTTAATTCGCTCTGTAGGTAACAGGTCTATTACCCAGACCGTTAGCGTGACTGCCAATCAGGTTACAGAAATCGAAATTAACATGACAAAAGACTTGCTGGGTCTAGAAGAAGTAGTGGTAAGCGGTAATCGCTACAAGGTGGACAAAAAAGAAGCTCCGGTTGTGGTAAATGTTATAAGCGCAAAGATGCTGAAAGCTACACAGTCCATTGCCATATCTGATGGACTAAACTACCAGCCCGGTGTTCGGGTAGAGACCAATTGCCAGAACTGTGGCTTCACACAAGTACGGCTCAATGGCCTAGCGGGTGGTTATTCTCAGATTCTAATCAACAGCAGGGCAGTCTTCAGCGCACTGAACAGTGTATATGGTTTGGATCAGATTCCTACCAACATCGTAGAGCAGATAGAAGTTGTACGCGGAGGAGGCTCTGCATTATATGGTAGCAATGCTATCGGCGGAACGATCAACATTATTACAAAAGAACCCGTGGAAAATTCATGGGAGGCAGGTTCTTATTTCTCACTTATTGGTGGTGAAGCTACTGATCATGTCGTGAATGTGAATGGGTCTATTGTCAGTGAAGACTTAAATAGTGGGGTAACATTATATGGTACGTTTCGTGACCGTGAGAGCTTTGATGCAAACAATGATGGCTTTACGGAACTGGTAGAACTTAAAAACAATATTCTAGGGGCAAAAGCTTTTGTTAAACTGAGTGATCGAAGTAAAATATTAGCTGACTTTAGTGCTATCGAAGAATACAGGCGTGGAGGAGATCGACTTGATCTGGCGCCACATTTTACAGACATCACCGAGGAGCTGGATCATAATACTGTATTTACAGGGTTGACCTATGACTTTTGGACAGCAAATCAGCGAGATAAAATTTCGGTGTATGTATCCTCTCAAATAACCGATAGACGTAGTTTTTATGGAGGTCTTGGCGGGGGTCGTACAAGGGAGGATAGTTTGCTTGCTATTAATGCATACGGAAATACGGAAGACAGAGCTTTAGTGGCCGGGGCACAGTATACGAGATCTCTGGGAAGCAATGACATCTTCATTCTTGGGGTAGAAAATCAACGCAATGACACCCAAGACGAAATCACAGGATATAATCGTATTGTGGATCAGAAAGTGAATGCATTAGGAATCTTTGGACAGTACGAATGGAAGCCAAATCTACGGTTTACTACATTGATTGGTGCCCGATACGACCTTACAAACGTGGACGGATTCTATCAAATTGGAAATATAGAAAGCACATCAAATGAGAATTTTGGCGTGCTAAGCCCGAGAATCACACTGATGTACAAACTAAATAAAAACATGCAGTTACGTGCTGGTTATGCTAGAGGGTTTCGCGCACCGCAGGCATTTAATGAAGACTTGCATATTTCTTCTGTAGGTGGAGAACCACAGTTTGTCATCCTTTCCAATGGTTTGCAAAAAGAAACATCCAACGCTTACACAGCCTCAGTAAATCTAATCAAGGACTTTGGTACTGCACAGACCAATTTTCTAGTAGAAGGTTTTTACACGCAATTAAACAACCCTTTTGTTCAGGTGAGTACTGGAGCTGCGCTTCCTAACGGGTCTATTCTCGAAGAGGTCCGCAATGGTCAGGGAGCAGTCGTGTCAGGGGCTAATTTTGAAGCAGGGTATTCTCCATCAGACAAATTCTCTTTTGCGCTAGGAGGTACAGCACAGACAGCCACATATGACCAAACTCAAGTGCTGTTCGAGCCTGAAGGTACGCTCAGTGAAGAGGCCTTGGTTGCGGTGGATGAGTTTGTAAGAACCCCCAACTTATATGGTTATTTTAACTCCAAGTGGAGTTTAACCGAAAACTTAGAGTTTGATTTTACGGGTACTTATACCGGTAGTATGATTGTGCCGAGAGTAGTTAGCGAATCTGGATTTTTTGCTCTGAATGAATCGGATGCTTTTCTTGATGTGAACATCAAAGCCACCTATCACTTCGATCTAAAAGATGACTTCCATATAGAACTAAGCGGTGGTGCGAAAAATGTATTCAACAGCTATCAAGATGATTTTGAGAGGGGAGCAACGAGAGATTCTGATTATATTTATGGTCCTGCGGCACCTCGTTCTATATTCTTATCAATAAAGATTGGTAAACTGCATTAAATTTAATAACGTCCGGCGATTGGTTTTCGGTGTTGAAATCAAGGAGCACGTAGATTGTTAGATATCATCATATTGATGCTTCAATGTTTCCTGAGCAGAAGATTTTCATATAAGCTAAAAATAGGGGATCAATTCTAATTCAAAACAAGATATGTCTTCAGTTAGATCCAAGAATGATTTCCGAACTCCCATGTATTTAACCAGACACTGTTAAGTTGGATCTAAGAATTAAAAAAATACCGAATATGAGTAAAGCCTACCTTTTAGCAGTATTCTTTCTTTTGTCCCTCCACTTGAGTGCACAAAAAAAGAATACTGTCAGGTGGGTATCTTTCAATCAACTGGACGACTCATTGGCAGTTCATCCTAAGAAAGTCTTGATAGACTTTTACACTGACTGGTGTGCATATTGTCGAAAAATGGATAAAGTAGTATTCACGCAACCAGCAGTAGTGGAGCGGTTGAACACTTCCTACTATTCTGTGCGAATGGATGCAGAGTCTGCCGACACCATTTTTTTCGAAGGACAGTTTTTTATCAATGACCAGCTCGGCAAAACAAGACGTCCTGTTCATCAACTTGCTCAACTGTTGGCACTGAACGAGGGACAATTTACCCCTCCTGTGTTGATCATTCTGGATGAGAACTTCACAATACAAAAAAGATACTTTCAATATTTGGACAGCAAAAAACTCCTAGAAGCGCTAAAGTAAGCGTGTCAAGACCCTTCTAACTAGTCCTTAAGACGACTACCGAATCGCAACATAAAACAGCTGAAATGAACTTTGAGGTTTAACAAAAGTACTGTTATGCAGACCCGTAATCAGTCCTGAAACCTAGAAATAAAATTTAACAGAACGCATAAAAACAAGCGATAAGATTAACGACTTTTGTCATCTTGTCACTACCCGTTTCTTTTATCATCGGATGAGTGGTGATCTGGGCTTCCAGAAAATTCGTCTCCCGAGTTTCTCCTATTTCCCCCGCTAGTCCGAGCATAGGAGATTATGCGCCAGTTCAAGCTTGCAGCACTCCCCACTAGCTTAAGTTTAGCGAAGCGTAACTTGAGTTTGATATGATTGTCAGTTTGCAACTTAGATGGTTATGTTATTTGGCATTTATGCAACTGGCGCGGATTTAAAATTCTCCTCATATTATCCATGTTCAAACAAATACAGCTTGACATTCAAGTAAAATTGTCATCGCGGGAGGAGTTTCTAAATAAAGATTTAAACATTTAGATCGAGATAAAAACCTTCATTCCTCAACTGATGATATTTTTCTGTGTTAAAAATATAAAGAAAAGCGCCTTTTCTAGAGGAGCTTTTATCTTTCTTATCGGTCTTTATGAGCAAGTCTGTGGAGACGATTTTTTTTCGAAAATTTCTATCGTCTATGTTTTTCCCATAAATGGCATCATACAAGCTTTTAAGCTGAGGTAAGGTGAACTCAACATTGAGCAGCTCAAAACCAATAGGATAATTTCTAGCGTTCTGTCGCAGTTTATCAATACCCAATGTGATCATTTTGCTATGGTCCAATACTGAAGAGGGGAGGTTATCCAAATCAAACCAACGCGCTCCATGGTTCCCAGCAATCTCTTTATTGAGCTTATCAAGCTTTATCAGACTCCAATATAGTATGGAGACCACTCTTCCTCCAGGGTCTCTTTCCACGTTACCATAAGCGTAAAGTTGCTCCAAAAAAACACTGGTCAGGCCAGTGAAATTTTTCAAGACCCGCGCTGCACCATCAGAAAGGTTTTCATCCTCATTGACAAAATCACCGATCAATGACCATTCGTTGGCAAAAGGCTCTACTTTTCGCTCAAAGAGCAACACTTTGAGGTTGCTCTCATTGGTATCATATCCAAAGACCAAGCAATCGATAGCAACCCATATTTTAGGATGATTATATGTCATTTCTCAAAAGTAATATTTTGAAAACTAATTTATAAGCGTTAATTTAACGCTTATAAATATTCTTAATCTTATATGATCGAAAAAGTTGATATACCCCAGAATGTAAAAAATACATTCTTCAGCAAGTTTGGAGATGAACCTATCTTAATTAAAGCTCCAGGGAGAATTAATCTGATAGGAGAGCATACCGATTATAATAATGGATTTGTGCTACCTGCGGCTACCGACCAAGCAATCTATTTGGCTGTTGCCAAGTCAAAAACGAATGAGTCTACCATTGTTGCGCTGGACTTAGAAGAATCATATTCTTTTGATATAAAAGATTTCGGTATTTCTAAAGATCACCTTTGGGCCAATTACATTCTTGGGGTTATTGCGGAAATTCATAAAGGCGATTACACCTTGGGCAATTTCAATATGGTGTTCAGTGGTGATGTGCCTCGCGGTTCTGGAATGTCTTCATCTGCGGCTTTGGAATGTGGGACTTGCTTTAGTTTAAACGAGCTATTTCAGTTGAATATGGCTAAAGTGGACATGGTAAAAATGTCACAAAAGGCGGAGCATAACTATGTAGGCGTGATGTGCGGTATCATGGACCAATTTGCCAGTATGATGGGTAAGCAAGATCAGGCGATCATGCTTGATTGCAAAACTTTGGACTTTAAATATTTTCCAATAAAACTGGAGAATTACATTATAGTCTTATGTAATTCGAACGTCTCTCATAGTTTGGCAGACTCAGAATATAATACGAGAAGAATTCAATGTGAGGAAGGTGTGACAGCACTTCGGAAAGCTTATATAGGAGTGGAGTCGCTGAGAGATGTTACATTGCAACAATTAAAAGAACAACAAAACAACCTGACCGAAGTTGTTTTTAATAGGTGCAAATATATTATCGAAGAGAATATGCGGGTACTCTCGATGACAAAAGCTATGGAAAATGAGCAATTTGATCAAGTTGGAGATTTGTTAAAAACGGCACATCATGCAATGCAATTTGAATATGAAATTACCTGTCCTGAAATTGATTTTATAGCAGATTTTGCAAATAAAAGGGACGATGTATTGGGAGCAAGAATGATGGGTGGTGGTTTTGGGGGTTGCACCATTAACTTCGTTAATATTGGTTCTGAGGATCAATTTATCTCAGAGTTAAATGAGGCCTATAAAGCTACATTCTCAAGGGAGATAACACCTATTAAGGTGATCATTTCTAATGGCGTGAGCATTGTTGATTAGATTATGAGTTTTATTACAGATAGATCGCACAAGAGATACAATATCCTTACCGAGGATTGGGTCCTAGTATCGCCACACAGAACAAAGCGTCCGTGGCAAGGCAAAACAGAAGATCTACCGAAAGTCGATAGACCAGCCTACGATCCGAGTTGTTTTTTATGTCCAGGAAATGAAAGATCAGCAGGTCAAAGAAATCCTGATTATGAACAGACCTATGTCTTTCAAAACGATTTTGCAGCTTTAGTACCCAACCAAATTTCTGAAGAGTATAACGCAGGTTTGTTGAAGACGAAAGAAGAGAATGGTTTATGCCATGTGATTTGCTTTTCTCCAGATCACTCATTGACCATGCCCGAAATGTCAGCGGAAGGGTTGATTAATCTCATTAAAATCTGGAAAAAAGAGTTCGCTATGCTGGGAAGCAGATTAGGCATAGCCAATGTCCAAATATTTGAAAACAAAGGAGAGATAATGGGTTGCAGTAATCCACATCCTCACGGTCAAGTTTGGGCGCAAACATCCGTACCCAACGAAATAGCAAAAAAGACGAAAACACAATCTGACTATTTTAGAAAAAATGAGCGAAGCTTATTGGCAGATTATTTAGGTCAGGAGCTAGAGGTAAAAGAGAGAATTATTTATGAAAATGATTCATTTGTATGTTTAGTGCCATTTTGGGCAGTTTGGCCTTATGAAACAATGATTATTCCTAAGCGTCATTTTCAAGCGATCACAGATATGACCGAAGCGGAAGAAAATAATTTTGCTGAAATGCTGTCCAATATTACCATTAGATACGACAACCTATTTAATACCTCTTTCCCTTATTCTGCGGGAATGCAACAGCGTCCCACGGATGGGGGTGATTATGAAGGATGGCATTTTCATTATTCATTTTATCCTCCATTATTGCGTTCGGCAACAGTTAAAAAATTCATGGTTGGCTATGAAATGTTCGCTGGTCCCCAACGTGATATCACGGCGGAGCAAGCAGCGGAAACGCTTAGGTCATTATCAACTATTCATTATAAGCCTGTCACCGAGGCTCATTTTTCTAACTCTCTAATTTAAAACAACATGACTTTTTCGATTATCGATTATGTAATATTTGGACTTTACTGCGCCCTGATTATGGGAGTCGGGCTCTTTGTGTCAAAAGATAAAAAAGGACATGAAAAAAGTGCGGAAGATTATTTTCTTGCTGGAAAATCGCTCCCTTGGTGGGCAATAGGCGCTTCTCTAATTGCCGCAAATATTAGTGCTGAGCAGTTTATTGGGATGTCCGGTTCCGGTTTTGCGGCAGGTTTGGCTATCGCCTCTTACGAATGGTTAGCGGCTATTACTTTGATTATAGTGGGGAAGTATTTTTTGCCGATTTTTATCGAAAAAGGTATTTATACTATTCCTGAGTTTGTGGAGAAAAGGTTTAGTACTCAGCTTAAAACCATTCTAGCGATTTTTTGGATAGCCTTATTCGTATTCGTAAATCTAAGTTCCGTCATGTATTTGGGTGCTTTGGCGCTGAATGGAATTATGGGTGTACCACTTGAGTATGGTATTATTGGGTTGGCATTGTTTGCCGCCGGATATTCAATATACGGAGGGCTAAGTGCAGTGGCTTGGACCGATGTGATTCAGGTATTCTTTTTAGTCTTAGGAGGACTTTTTACGACCTATTTAGCATTGGACGTTTTGTCGGATGGTGAAGGATGGATTGCTGGTTTTGGACAACTACTGGAAACTGCTCCAGACCGATTTCATATGATTCTTGATGAAGATAACCCTGAATATAGCAACCTTCCCGGTATCTGGGTTTTGGTTGGTGGTTTGTGGGTTGCCAATTTATATTATTGGGGTTTCAACCAGTATATTATTCAGCGAACGCTTGCGGCTAAGTCGTTAAGAGAGGCACAAAAAGGAATCGCATTAGCGGCCTTTTTAAAGCTGTTGATACCATTTATAGTGGTAATACCAGGTATAGCCGCTTACGTAATGGTCAATGATCCACTGATTATGGAACGCTTAGGCGCAGAAGCAATGAGTACCGTTCCTCAAAAATCGGATGAGGCATATCCTTGGTTACTACAGCTTTTGCCAGTAGGAATGAAGGGAATCGCCGTTGCAGCTTTAACAGCAGCCATCGTTTCTTCCCTTGCGTCAATGCTCAACTCTACGTCTACCATATTTACGATGGATATTTATAAGACCTACATTAATAAGTCGGCTTCAGATAAGCAGATGGTGAGAACGGGTAGAATTACTGCGGCTGCTGCACTAGTAGTTGCGAGTGTTGTGGCACCAGTACTTGGCGGAATTGATCAGGCTTTTCAATACATTCAAGAATATACAGGTATCGTTAGCCCAGGAATACTTGCAGTATTCATGTTAGGGTTATTTTGGAAAAAAGCAACAAATGCTGGTGCGATGGTCGGTGTTTTATTATCAATCCCAGTTGCCTTAATATTGAAATTTGCGACGAGCTTGCCTTGGATGCATCAAATGGGACTTACAGCATTAATCACCATGTTGATTATAGCCATTGTGAGTTTGATTGGGGGTAAAGGCCAGGAGGATCACAAAGGAATTCCTTTAGATAAAAACCTCTTTCAAACAAGTGCCGTGTTTAATATTTCGGCTTTTGCAATTATGATTATTTGTGCAGTCTTCTATGCTATATTTTGGTAAAAATGGATAAGATATTATTAACAGGTGGATTAGGGTACATAGGCTCGCATGTCGCTGTAGAGCTTTGTGAAAAAGGATACGACATTGTCATTATCGACGATTTGTCAAATTCTGAAGCCTTTGTGCTCGATAGGATAGAAGAGATCACTGGTAAGAAAATTGATTTTGAGAAAGGAGATATTCGAGATGCGGCTTTTTTGGATCAAATTTTTAAAAAGTATCCAGTAAATGGCGTTATTCATTTTGCAGCAAAAAAGGCGGTAGGCGAGTCCGTAAACAAGCCATTGCTTTATTATGATATCAATGTTGGAGGGTTGGTAAGCCTTTTAAAAGCAATTGAAAAAACGTCCATCAAGAAGCTCGTTTTTTCATCTTCATGTACTGTTTATGGTACACCAGAATCACTTCCTGTAACCGAAAATTCTCCATTTCGGGAGACTCCTTCCCCATACGGTAAGACCAAACAGATGTGTGAAAACATTCTGACTGATGTAGCCTCTGTTTGTGCGTATGATATCGTGTCATTAAGATATTTCAACCCAGTTGGGGCTCATTCTTCAGCTAAAATTGGGGAGCTTCCAAAGGGCACGCCCAATAATCTCGTTCCATTTATTACGCAAACTGCCGCAGGTTTGAGAGACCGTTTGAGTGTCTTTGGTGGAGATTATGATACCATTGATGGCACAGCAATTAGAGATTATATTCATGTGGTAGATCTGGCAAAGGCCCACGTTCAGGCATTAGCCACCAGTCTAGGAAAATATGAGGCCTTGAACATAGGAACGGGCAATGGCTTTTCTGTTCTTGAAGTAGTTAATACTTTTATTGAGGAAACAGGTCAGGAGATACAATATAGCATTGCAGATAGACGTGCTGGTGATGTGGAGAAAATATATGGTGATACAGCCTTAGCCAATGAGAAGATCAAATGGACGGCACAACTAGGATTGAAAGAAATGGTGGTGGATGCTTGGAGATGGGAGAAAAAACTTAAAGATGCGTCTGAAACATAAGTAAACTAAAATTTTATACTTCATACTAATTACTTTAATCAGTCCAACCCCTTAGGGTTGGATTGTTTTTTTTAATCTAGCTTATTGGATGTCAATTTGGGCATTATGACTGGCGATGATATCCACGTATTCTTCGATTTTGAATACTTTTTCGTTGAAAATTCCTTTACGCTGCTTTAACTGTTCTTGTCTAATAATGCTTCTCGAAAACCTTCGTACGCTTTCCACACTATTTAATATCAACCCTGGTACGGGTATACTTTTACCATCAGCATCTTTTGCTACCATCGTAAAATAAGACGAGTTACAATGTTTTATTTCACCCGTTTGGATGTTTTCACTTTCTACTCTCACCCCAACAATCATGGAAGTACGACCCGTAAAGTTGATCATTGCTTTTAAGTTGATCAGTTCTCCAACCCCTATTGGATTCAGGAAATCTACTTTGTTTACCGAGGCAGTGACACAATAATGGCTTGAATGCTTGGAGGCACATGCAAATGCGATCTGATCCATGAGGTTAAGGACATAGCCACCATGAATTTTCCCGCTAAAATTGGAATGAGACGGCAACATAAGCTGAGTCATAGTTGTTACAGACTCTTCGATAGTTTTATATTTTTTATTCATGGTTGGTAGATTTGGTGAATTGTAAATTAAATCGTGTGGGATAATCGCTACTTTTACATGGTTTTTTTGCCAATTTAAAAAGTTTTGAATTTGCCGAAAAGATCATTTATCCATTGCTTACTGATTTTTACAAAAAAATGAAAAAAGTTGCAATCTTAATATTTGGATTATTTGTACAAGGTACAGCAATAGCAAGTATGCCTACTGCGCCTATGGCTAAGGATAGTGTTAAGAGGCAAACGCCGCGTTTTATAACAGTTGGTGCCGGTTTTCATTATTCAAAATTCAGAGATTTCGCTACGTCTCCTCTCTTTTATGATGGTATTGGCTATGTTTTTTCGATTGGAACATCAAGGTTGAATCAAAGAAGAGACTCAGAATTTACCTTTCAATTTATAACAGGTCAACATTCAGCTATCGTAGGTAATGAATTTGCTATTTCAACTTTTAATCAGCCTTCATGGACTTATAGTTATCTCCTTAGCATAAGAAAGTTATCCACAGAAAAATGGAATTTTAAAGCTGGGGGTATGATCAATGCAACTTTGAATATTCGACTAAATGAATCATTATTCAATAATTCCTTTGGAATAGAATCTATCAATACGCTATTCGCTTCAGCAAAGGTGACACGGGATTTTTCAAGAGCCAATACGACAACTAAAAAAATACTCTTTCTCAATTTCAAACTGAAGCCTAAAAAAAGAGATCTTTCTTATAGGCTCAATGTTGGCCTAATCAACAATAACCTAAGAAATGGATACGCATATTTAAATGACTCTTGGATTATCAGTGATGACAGAAAAGTCTTTGATGGTTACGAATATTCATTTTTCTCAGGAATGCGCATTGGATCCGAATTGAATTACACCAAGTATTTAGTGAATGGAAATGCCATTCGGCTTACCTATATTTCGGATTTTTATAATACCGGAAATAATGACGCATTGGATAGATTTGAAGCATCTCATCATGTCCTACGATTTGCTTTATTATTTAGAACTAAATAGACGCTGAAATGAAAAATATCTTGATTTTGCTTGTGGTGTGTTTAGGCTTGAATGCATGTGAAGGACTTATTTTCGAAGAGGACCGAGCCTCTTTTGACCCAAAAACTAACTTTGATTATTTGTGGGATCAATGTGATCAAAAGTATGCCTATTTTGATGTAAAAGGAATAGACTGGAAGGAAGTATATGAGGAGTATTCAAGTTATATATCAGAAGATATCTCCAACGATTCTTTATTTAAAGTGATGGCGTCAATGCTTCAACAATTAGAAGACGCTCATACGAACCTCGTCTCAACTTTTAATGTCTCCTTTTATCAGATTGACTTACAAGGACCAGATAATTTTATTTTCAGAACCATAGAAGAGCATTACTTGCCTAGTAATTATTACGTTTCTGGGCCTTTTGCCCATGATTTTTTGGCAGAAAGACAAGTCGGTTATGTGAGGTTCAGTTCATTTTCGGGGGAAGTTGATAATGTTAATCTCGATTTTGTATTGAATCGCTACAAAGACACGAAAGGGTTGATTCTGGATCTTAGAGAAAATGGAGGAGGAACCCCATCTGATATGTTTGATTTACTTTCTCGATTTGTAGATCAGCGAACACTCATTTATTATTCTAGATTGAAAAGTGGTGCAGGCCCTGAGGATTTTACAGATCCAGAGCCTGCTTATCTAGATCCACATGTGGGAATAAAATATGATAAACCTGTGATTATGCTAGTAGACAGAGGTACTTATAGTGCAGGTTCTTTCACTGCTTTAGCTACTAAAGCAATTGCAAACATTATACTTTTAGGAGACACAACTGGTGGAGGACTTGGCGCACCAAACGGTGGGCAATTGCCCAATGGATGGACTTACCGGTTTTCAATCACTCAAACTTTGAACCTAGATAAAGATCCGTCTTTTGAAAATGGCGTACCGCCGGACATTCTAGCCTATTTCGATTGGTCAGATTTGTCAAAGGATGAAGTGCTGGAAAATGCTATTTCCGAAATTATACAGTGAATAAAATTTATTTTTATGATCAAAGATTTTAAGCAGTTGAGTATTGAGTTATCTTTGTTATAAGAATTGAGCCTCGCAAATTAATTTACCATATGCCAATAACAAAACTTCAAGAACCAAGAAAATTAAATAAGGCCAAACTTAAGACTGAAATTAGTTTTACTATCGTTCATTTATTGCCGCTTATCGCAATATTTACAGGTGCCTCTACCTTTGATTGGATCGTTTGTGTTGCTTTGTACTTTTCAAGAATGTTTTGGATTACAGGTGGCTATCATAGATATTTTGCACATAAATCTTACAAAACTTCTCGATGGTTTCAGTTTGTTATCGCTTTTATGGCTCAAACGTCAGCACAAAAAGGCGCATTATGGTGGGCTGGTCATCATAGAATACACCATAGAACAAGCGATACTTTTGAGGATCCACATTCTATGAAGCATTACGGGTTTTGGTATTCGCATGTAGGTTGGATCATTGGTCCGGATTATAAAACGACGGATTATAAAATAATAGGTGACTATTCAAAATACCCGGAGTTAGTCTGGCTAAATAAGTATTATTTAATTCCGCCTGTTTTGCTAGCGCTATCGGTAATGGCATTAGGAGGAATCGTTAATGGAGGCAGCATTCTTGCCATGTTTACGACAGCTGGGTTCTCAACGCTCTTAATAGGCTTTTTCTTAAGTACTGTTGTTTTGTACCATGGCACTTTTAGTATAAACTCCATCATGCATAAGTTTGGGAAGCAGAGGTATGAATCGAACGACGAGTCAAAAAATAATTTATTGTTAGCGCTGCTTACCTTAGGTGAAGGATGGCATAATAACCACCATTATTATGAAGTTGCTGCGAGGCAAGGATTTTTTTGGTGGGAAATTGATATAACCTATTATATTCTTCGAATTTTAGCCTTTTTTGGACTCGTCTGGGATCTAAAAGAAGTCCCTCATCATATAAAGTACTCGAAAAATAAAACAGAAGCCAAAGAGCTAGCGCTAAAAGCCAAAGAGGCAGCCGCAGCTTAATCGGTCATTTATATCAATCCATGAAGTCCAGGAGACTATTCACATATAAGTTCATAGTTGGACTTTATAATGCTTACTAGAGCTCCTGCTGGCTTATATGGTATTAGTGCCTCTTAATAAAATGTGATTTCCTGACAAGTCACTTCGAACAGCGGTGATTTTAGTTTATCGGCATGAGAGGCGGAGTTGAAATTATATTCCCGTGTACTTCGTTTTAATTTCTAAAAACCTTGACTTGTTTGGGTTGCTTAATGTTGAAGTGTAAGTTCCATTCGAAAGCCAGTCTTTCGTCACGCTTAGTCTACTGGGTGAAGAGGCCTTGAAGTGAGAGGATATACTTAGGTACACGTATTTCCTCACTGATTTCACCGAGGAATGGGTTGCAGTCTACTTGGAAACGTTGGACTTCTCAGCCCATAGAGCCTTATTTATTTTGAGTGTTGTAAGGTTGATTTCATGCTATTTTCTTGAAAGGTTTTACAGAAATTGATTGGTCAACCAATTTTGATGTTTTCTCATTCTCAATTAAAATAATACGATCAAGAAGACTTACAGATAAGGAACGTGATCTTAGAATAGTC
>JBLIIJ010000016.1:0-48038 GCA_047635055.1 Cyclobacteriaceae bacterium
GCTAAAAGAATTTCACAACCTCCTTCACCTTTAGGCCGCACCCTAACCCATCTTTTGCCATTACCCCTATCAGTATCTTCTAAGAGCTCAAACTGTAAAGTTTTGGTGTAGTATGCAATGGCTTCATCATAGTTAGCAACGATAAGTGCGATTTGTCCTAAGAATTGGTTCATATTGAGTGGGTTAAATGGGATCGTAGCAAGGGATAATTACCTAACGCTCTCTTTTTTTAAGCGATTTAAATAGTTGAGATAAGAATTAATAAGATACTAAAGTGGCCATTTGTCTAAATATTCATTGCTTTAGAAATAATACTCGTTAATTTCAAACTCTGTAGGCAAAGATGTTTAAAGTCTTTGAAGTTGTAAAATAAAAAGGTAATGAAGCAAGTGCAATTCGGTGAATCTTCTTTTAAAGTATCGCAAATTGGGTTAGGTATGGCGGCTCTGGGTCGTCCAGGATATATTAATTTGGGTCACAATGAAGACTTGATAGACACGTCTGAGGAAAAAATGGAAGCTCACGCACATCATATGCTTCAAAAAGCGGTTGATTTTGGAATTACCTATATAGATGCAGCCCAGTCTTACGGCAAGGCAGAGCAATTTCTTGGAAGGTGGTTGAAGGACTCGACTTATGGAAGACACCTGAATGTCGGGTCGAAGTGGGGCTACTATTATACCGCCGAATGGGAAATAGATGCCAGCATTCACGAAATAAAAGATCACTCCATCAATAGATTAGCTCAGCAATGGCCCGAAAGCAAAGAAAAATTGGGTGCTAATTTGAAATTGTATCAAATCCATTCAGCAACATTTGAAAGTGGTGTTTTGGAAAACAACGCAGTTCTTGAAAAACTAGAAGAAATACGGCACAAAGGATATGTTATTGGGCTTTCACTGAGTGGCCCAAACCAAGCGGAAGTTTTACGGGATGCCATGAAAGTTCGTATTGGAGGAAGTCCTCTTTTTGGTTCTGTTCAGGCCACATTTAACCTTTTGGAGCAAGCAGTAAGACCTGCTTTGCAAAAAGCGTACGACCATGGCCTTGGCGTTATTGTTAAAGAGGGACTGGCCAATGGTAGGCTGACCTCTCGAAATGAAGAAGCATTCGTAAAAATTTTAGCATCGGTGGCAGCTAAACATCAGGTGTCTGTCGATGCGATCGCATTGGCTTATATAATGCAAGAAGATTTTGTTACGACCGTCTTGAGTGGAGCCGCAACAGAAGCGCATTTAAGATCAAACGTGACGGCAAAAAAAGTAGCGCTTGATATGGCAGATCTCATGGTGCTAAGCAACGTGAAAATGGATTCGGAAAAGTACTGGAATCAGAGAAGTAAGCTTACTTGGAACTAAAAAATGCCGCACACTCTGGTCCGGCATTATCCTCTTCACATTTCTAAAACATACAATGATTTACGTTATTCTAGCGGATGGCTAGACAATAATTAAAGTCAATCATTTTTCCACTTACCGTCTTGCATTCATGGTTAATCCATTGTCTTAGAACAAGTCCCTCTAAAGACTGGTCAGCCACCATTGAATCGAGGGATCCACCGATATTCTTTCTGAAGGCACTTAGACATTGGTGAACACCAATTTCTGTGATCGTTCCAGTTGGAGTTCGCACTAAATCAACAGACGAAGGGGAGACATCAAAACGTTTGTTATCTAATTGATTAAGCTTATCCAACAATAAATTATTGATAGCAAGCACTTCGTGCTGATCAATAATAAATGTACCGTCAAACCCTCTTTCCAATAAGTACTTTAAATCTGGTTGAAAAGATCTTTTTCTTTCTTTAGAAATATGGGTATCGACGATACATGGAATGCCTATTCCGTGGGATTTATGAATTATAAGGTCTAGAACATCTGTCAAAAAAGGGGATGATACTGAAAGCTGATCAAGATTGGGCATGGTCATTTTCGATGATTGAAAATGAATTTGCACATGTGATTCGAGATATGTTCTTAGACTAAAGCTGATTTGAGCTAAATGATTCTTTAATTCAAAGAGAATAGTGTTGATGTTTTTAATTGCGAGAACAGCACCAAGGTCGATTTGGACTTTCAGGGTTCCACTCGGGAGTCCCAAATAGCTTTGTGCAAAAATAAACACATGGTTCCACCACTTCGCTTCTTCGGAAGTAGATATTCCGGCAATTGAAAAACATGGAGTTTTACCCAAACTGATGAGCTCGTAGGCATTATTGAAGAAATATAGTCCGAAATCATAGAGTGCAGCGCTAGCGTTTAGCTCATGAATATTCAGATCTGCTTCTTCTGTTGCAATATGTCTCGGTTCAAAATAAATAGCGCTTGCAACGTCGGTACTTTTTATAAAATTAAAAATAGCTTGATGTTCTTGACAGTTTTCCTCGTAAGACTTTCCTTCTAGCCTCACGATCAACTGCTTCGCGCCAATTGACGCGGGATCATATTTATCGATTGCAGTTGCAGATAATTTAAGTGAAGAAGAAGCATTTAATAGTTCTTTAGGAATATTATTTATCTCCCAGTCTAGCTGATCAACGTTATCCTTCAATTGATTAGTCTTGAGATCAGCTGACATCACACGCTGCTGTAGAAGGTTCAATCTCTTATGATTGAATTTTTCATGAAGCGCAATAATGAAATCCATTGCACTAGCATTGAGAATTTCAGGAAAGTTTTGTTGAATGTCATTATTCATTACTAGGCCAAGCGGTGTGTTTAGGATAGCTGTGTTCATTCTTTGAAGTGTTTGTATATCGCTAATATAGCGAAATATTATAAATAGCGAAAATTCGCTAAATAAAATATTTCGCATTCTTTACGTATTTTTGTTTCATGGGAAATGAAATCTTTGAGCTGAAACATATTTTTGGTCTCAAAATCAAAGAAATCCGACAGGAAAAACAGATTACTTATCAAGAATTGAAGGAGAAAACGGGTATGTCAATTTCCTATCTCAGCGAAATAGAAAACGGAAAGAAATACCCTAAGGCAGATAAAATCATGTTGCTCTCCGATGCACTTGAAGTTCCGTACGATGAATTGGTTTCTTTAAAAGTACCAAGGAAGCTGCAGCCGATCATCGGGCTCATTCAATCTGATTTCTTCAAAGCCTTTCCGCTAATGGACTTTGGGTTAAATCCGCAAAAACTTGTGGAAATTGTATCGCAAGATCCTGAAAAAATAAATGCCTTCATCAATACCATTCTACAGATATCGAGAAATTTCGAATTGAAGCAGGAGCAGTTCTACTATGCGGCGTTAAGGTCTTATCAAGAACTACAAAATAATTATTTCAGTGAGCTAGAGCTTTCTGTACATAACTTGAATTTGGAGTTTCCTGAGCTGAGCGATATACCTTTTACAGAAAAAACACTCACAGAAATTTTACTTCAAATTGGCGTAAGAGTTAGTTTTGAAGGGTTGGCTGAGGAGGAATTATTAAAGGATGTTCGCTCATTATACAAAAGTAAAGAGCGCCTGTTGCTCATCAATAACGGATTAAATTCTGGACAGAAAAACTTTTTGTTGGCCAGAGAGATTGCTTTCCAGTGGCTAAAATTAAAAAAGAGGCCTTCCAGCACCCCGCCAATTGGTCAGTTCGATTTTGAGGCCATCTTAAACAATCATAAGGCGTCTTACTTTGCGGCAGCACTTATGATGCCGGAGGCGCGATTTGTAAAGGATGTGAAAGGGTTCACTTCCTTAAAGGAATGGAATGCAGAAAAGTTTATGGCGCTTTCATCAAGTTACGACGTGACCCCTGAAATGCTACTCCAGCGGTTAACCAATATTCTTCCTGCGCATTTTGGTGTGAAGAACCTTTTCTTCTTGCGTTTTTTGGGTGAAGACGATGGGAAGAAATTCACATTAACAAAAGAACTACATTTATCAGGTCAGCATAATCCACACGGCAATGGACTGAGTGAGCATTATTGTAGACGTTGGATAAGCCTTGAAAGCGTAAACCAAATCTTTAGAGCTGAAGACAAACCTGAATATGTGGTTCAGACACAAATTTCTAAGTATCACGACAATGACAATAGTGATATGTGTATCTCCATTGCATTTCCCAATATATCTAACAACAATGAAGTCGTTAGCGTAAACCTCGGTTTCCTTATGACCGAGGAGCACAAGAAGCAGTTGCCATTCTTAAATGATAAGCAAATCAATAGACGAGAAGTCAATAAAACGTGTGAGCGATGTGATATTATGAATTGTCGCGAAAGAGCGGCCTCACCAAAAGTATATTATCAACACCAAAAGCAACAGCAGTTGGAAAAGGCGATTTCTAAAATGTCTTAAAACTAAAAAAGCCTCGCTATTGCGAGGCTTTTTTAGTTTTAAGACATTTTCTATCAACTCCCACACATTTCACAATCGTCTGGAGCATCTAGGGAGCATTGCACGGCGGCAGCTTGATCCATAGAAGTAGAAGTTTGTGAAGCCTGTGCTTGTTTTGCGATAGGCTGAGATTTATTTTCTTTCTCGATTGTAAACTTGATGGCGTCAGTAGCCGCTTTGGTTCTCAGGTAATACATTCCAGTTTTAAGACCCTTCTTCCATGCGTAAAAATGCATAGAAGTCATTTTACCGAAGTTGGCATCTTGTAAGTGTATGTTAAGACTTTGGCTCTGACAAATGAATGCGCCCCTGTCTGCAGACATATCAATGATGGTTTTCTGTGAGATTTCCCATACAGTCTTATAAAGATCTTTTATATGCTGTGGTATTTCTGGGACATTCTGAACAGAGCCATTTGCTTCCATGATTCTATTTTTCATGCGCTCATCCCAAAGACCGAGCTTGATCAAGTCTTTCATCAAGTGCTTGTTGACTACAATGAATTCTCCTGACAATACTCTTCTCGTGTATATATTAGAAGTGTAAGGCTCAAAACACTCATTGTTTCCAAGAATCTGCGAAGTAGAAGCAGTAGGCATTGGCGCAACCAATAGAGAGTTTCTTATGCCATTCTTTCTTACTTTTTGTTTCAATTCATACCAATCCCATCTTCCAGAGTCTGGTTCTACACCCCACATATCAAATTGGAAAATACCCTTTGATACAGGAGATCCTGGAAATGATTCGTAAGGTCCGTCCACGATGGCTTCTTCCATAGACGTTTCCATCGCACTGTAATAAATGGTCTCGAAAATCTCCTTGTTAAGCTTGCGCGCTGCAGGAGACTCGAAAGGCATGTTTAACAACATGAATGTGTCCGCCAGTCCTTGCACACCAATACCGATTGGTCGGTGTTTCATGTTGGAGTACCGTGCTTCTGGGATAGGATAGTAGTTGACATCAATAACTCTATTCAGGTTTCTTGTAACTACTTTAGTGATTTCATATAATTTTTTATGATCAAACTCACCATTCTCATTTACAAACTTGTTCAATGCAATTGAAGCAAGGTTACAAACGGCTACCTCGTCTTTCGACGTGTACTCCATGATTTCGGTACATAGGTTACTTGAACGTATGGTACCAAGATTCTTTTGATTTGATTTCTTATTAGCGTGATCTTTATATAATATATAAGGTGTTCCTGTCTCGATTTGAGATTCAAGAATTTCAAACCAAAGTTCTTGCGCTTTTATTGTTTTGCGAGCTTTACCTTCCCTTTCATATTTATGATAAAGTTTGTCAAATTCATCGCCATAAGCATCATGAAGACCGCTGGCTTCATCAGGGCTAAATAGAGACCAATCACCATTTTCTTCTACACGTCTCATGAATAAATCCGGAATCCAAAGAGCATAGAATAAGTCTCTTGCTCTTAACTCTTCTTTACCATGATTTTTCTTTAATTCTAAAAAGTCGAAAATATCGGCATGCCATGGCTCAAGGTAAATAGCAAAACTACCCTTTCTTTTTCCACCACCTTGATCAACATAACGTGCAGTCATATCAAAATTTCGGAGCATCGGTACTATACCATTTGAATTGCCGTTCGTTCCTTTTATGTAGGCGCCCGTTGCTCTTACATTATGGATGCTAAGGCCAATTCCTCCAGCTGATTGCGATATTTTCGCACATTGCTTTAAAGTATCATAAATACCATCGATACTATCATCTTGCATTGTTAGTAGGAAACAAGACGACAGCTGTGGTTTAGGCGTACCCGCATTAAATAACGTAGGAGTTGCATGGGTAAACCACTTCTCAGACATCAAGTTGTAGGTGTTAATAGCAGCCTCTATATCTTCCATGTGGATGCCTACCGATACACGCATCAACATGTGCTGAGGACGCTCAACGATTTTACCGTCGAGTTTCATCAAATAAGAACGCTCTAATGTCTTGTAGCCAAAGTAGTCATAGTTGTAGTCTCTATTATAATCGACCGCATCGTCTAGCTTCTTTGCATTTTCACGAATGATCCCATAAACCTTAGTAGAAAGCAATGATGCATTCTCATCGGTTTTAGGATTGACGTAAGTATAAAGTCTTTTCATCGTATTGGTGAAAGACTCTTCAGTCACTTTATGTAAGTTCGATATGGAAATACGTGCGGCTAACTTTGTGAAATCTGGATGACGTGTGGTCATCGAAGCTGCGATTTCAGCTGCAAGATTATCTAATTCAATAGTTGTTACACCATCATAAAGTCCATCAATTACCTTTTTGGCAATTTCAACGGGTTTCACAAAATCACCGTTTAGGCCAGCACATAGTTTTTCTATCCTCGCGGTGATTTTGTCAAACTTCACAGACTCTCGTCTGCCATCTCTTTTAATTACTAACATTTGTATCGGGCAATAGGGTTATAGTATTATTTTAAAAATCTTCGTTCAAGCTGAATTTTGCCTTCCCACCATCACCAGTATCCATGACACCCGCTTTTTGATATTCAGCAACCCGCTTTTCAAAGAAGTTTGTTTTTCCTTGGAGAGAAATCATGTCCATAAAATCAAACGGATTACTCGCTCCATATATTTTAGGACACCTTAGCTCGTTTAATAATCGGTCAGCCACAAACTCTATGTATTGACACATGAGGTCTGCATTCATTCCAATAAGTTTAACAGGAATAGCATCCGTAACGAAATCTTTTTCTATTATCACTGCATCTTTGATAATTTCAGTGACGGTATCTACAGATAATTTATTTACTAGATGGTCATTGTATAGTAGACATGCAAAATCAGAGTGAAGTCCTTCATCTCTTGAAATTAGTTCATTGGAAAAAGTTAAACCGGGCATTAAACCCCTTTTCTTCAACCAAAATATGGAGCAAAAAGAGCCCGAGAAGAAAATACCTTCAACCGCGGCGAATGCGACTAATCTTTCAGCAAAAGAGCCTTCATCAATCCATCTTAGCGCCCAATCAGCCTTTCTCTTCACGCAATCCATAGTTTCGATTGCATTAAAAAGTCCATCTTTCTCGCGAGAATCTTTAACGTAAGTATCTATTAGTAAGGAGTAAGTTTCCGAGTGTATATTTTCTATAGCTATTTGAAATCCATAAAAGAATTTAGCTTCAGTATATTGAACCTCAGAGACAAAATTTTCTGCAAGATTTTCGTTAACAATCCCGTCACTAGCCGCGAAAAATGCCAATACATGCTTTATAAAATGTCTTTCACCATCACTAAGATTAGCCCAATCTTTAAAATCTTGGCTTAGATCAATTTCTTCGGCTGTCCAAAAACTAGCTTCTGCTTTTTTATAGTACTGCCAAATATCATTGTGGGTAATTGGGAAAAGTACAAATCGATCTTTATTTTCTTTTAATATGGGTTCTTCAAACTGACTCATTTCTTAAATTTTATTTTCCACAATACACTTTACCTAACAACATTGTTTTCTGCATGCTCTGCATGTTATCAACAATTAATAAAACTTATCCACCAAACACAAATAATATCACACCACAAATGTCTTTTTTTGCAGTTTTAAGCTGTATTTGGTTCGTTTTAGGGATAAAACAAAGGTAGAAAAGTAGCATTATTTCCCCTCGTTGACATTGCAAATATCAGTAAAAACACTGTAAATATCAAACTTGAAAATGAACGAAAAACAGACGATACGCTGTATTTAAAACTCGATATAACTGCTTGTAAAGAAGCGATTTAATAGGTTAAATAATAACAAATACTTGATCTAAAAACGTCAATTTGAGAGGGTTGAAAAAATCAAAAAAAAAATTAATTCAATCTTCTTCAATTTATTCAGCGGTTAGCGTTTGAATTACGAGAAGCTTGTTCTATCTTTGCACTCCTTTTTTAAGAAGAGATTTAGAGCATGTACGCAATAGTAGATATAGCCGGTAAGCAATTCAAAGTAGAGAAAAATAACTTTGTTTATACGCCATTATTAGACGGAGAAGCAGGATCATCTGTAGATTTTGATAAAGTTCTCCTAGTGGATAACGAAGGTAAGATTAACGTTGGTGCGCCAACTGTTGAAGGAGCTAGAGTATCTGGAAAAATTCTTGAACACGTGAAAGGCGATAAGGTCATCGTTTTCAAGAAGAAAAGAAGAAAAGGATATAAAAAGAAAAACGGTCATAGACAGGATTTTTCTAAGGTATTAATCGAAGACATTAAAAACTAAGAAACCATGGCACATAAGAAAGGTGTAGGTAGTTCGAGAAACGGTAGAGAGTCAGAGAGTAAAAGACTTGGCGTGAAAATATACGGTGGTCAGAAGGCGATCGCTGGAAATATTATCGTAAGACAGAGAGGAACAAAACATCACCCTGGTGAAAATTGCGGTCTCGGAAGAGACCATACATTGTTCGCACTAATAGAGGGTACTGTAAGATTCCAAAAAGGAAAACAAGACAGATCATTCGTTCATATTGATCCAGTGGTGATTGAAGCGGTTGAAGCTTAAGTTATAAAGTAAAATCTAGAAAAAGAGCCTGATGTTTATTCATCAGGCTTTTTTTTGTTCAATGGGTTTTCGTAAAACTAAACTTTAAGTCAGGTTAATTGTAAATGGTAGCAATACATTAATCAAAATAAGCATTGCTATCATGACAAGATTTGTGAGTCTATTACTTCCTTTGGTAATGTTTTTTACCATTAGTCATTCGACTGCCCAAGAAATAGCTATAGAGGAAAGGTTTGATGTTCTGGCAGGCGACTGGTTAGAAATGTCTGGACGGCTTAAAACGTATCAGGGGATTCAGGATTTTTGTGCAACAGGATCTTTACGCTTGGAGCTTTTTCACTTGCTGAAAGAAGTTCATCATTACGATTCTTTAATTCTCTTTTCTATTAATGATCAGCAAGATTACTTAAGTTGGAACCCTAAAGAAGAAAAAAAGACCTTCAAAGACATCAATGAGTTAGAGACAGAATTTAGTCAGACTCAATTCATAGCTCACATGCGAGAGACTTGTGACTTTAAAAAAGAAATTGAGACTCACAAGAATGAGCTTAAAAATGGTATTGGAGTTGAATCTTATGATGGAAAGATTCTATTGCTGGAAACACATATTAGAAGATATCTAGGTAAGATTGATAAGCTCGTCTTGAAAATGGATGATCATTTACATGTACTGCACATAGACAATTAAACATGTAGTCAAACCGGATAATGGTGGGTTAGCTCATTGATATTTTTTTAGGGTAAGAAAGGGCTAATGCTCGATGAGGAGTGCTACGAGGATATATAGAACCAATAAAACTTATCGAAATAAAGTTATAAGCGGAGTAGTAACCGTCACAATATTGAAACACGCTTGGCGAGCGTGGAAACATTTTTGAGGGTTGACTTGTATAAATAGTTTTCATAAAAAAAGCTCATCGAAATTAATCGATGAGCTTAGTAGTGACCTCCGAAGGATTCAAACCTTCAACCTCCTGAGCCGTAATCAGGTGCTCTATTCAATTGAGCTAGGAAGCCATTTTCGGTTTTTAACTTAACACTTTTTGTGAATGTAAAGTTTTGAGGAGTGAATTACGATCTTATCTTCGCACTACTTTGTTCCTCGGATATTGTGCTTTTTTCGAAACCGAAGGCAAAGCTAATAATTTGTCGTTTAAATCAGCGTTAAAGACCTATGTTTTAAAATAGATTCTATCTTTGCGGGAAATTAGCCTAGTTGATAACCACTGATTTAATCGACAACACTAAATTTGATAAATGTTTATGGCGCTTAGGTCCATAACTATTTTAATAAAAAGACATATGAAGAAATTCGGAGGGGTTGCCATTTTATTATTTTTTGCCAGTTTTGCATTTGCGCAAGAGACCAATCGTCCATCTCAACCAGATTTACCTGGTGATTTAATGATAGACTATGGTTTTAACCTTTGGTCGCCTGAAGTCGCAGAACTTCCTTTGAGATCTTGGGGATCCAATTCATTAGGGATTTATTATAACAAGCGATTTGTGATTTCTGATCGAATCTCTTTTTATGGAGCTGCTGGTTTCACGTTTGACAAAGTGGCTTTTGATAATGACCTCACGTGGTTGAGAGATGCTGACGGCTTAGTAAGTTTAGATACCATCAATGGCGTGACATTAAAGAAAAATAAGCTAGTATCTACCTATTTCGAAGTACCTGTTGAATTCAGAATTCACCCATTGAAGACCGTTTCTGGGGAAGGATGGTTTATTGGAATTGGCGCAGTTGCCGGTGTAAGGATTGGTAACTACACTAAAATCAAATACGATATTGGTGATGAAACTCAAAAAGAGAGGCTTTACGGGGATTTAGGTTTGGAGAATTTTAGATATGGACTGCAATTTCGTTTTGGATTCAATACTTTTCACCTATTCTACAAGACCTACTTAAACGATGCATTTTCTTCCGCTCCGACAGGAGGTAATAATCCAAGAATGTCAACGATTGGGGTAAATTTTAGTGGTTTTTAACCAATAAGAAAATAGCCAAGATAAAAGTATAGGAAACCTAAAAGAGCCCCTGACCAGCTTTCTGTTGGACTGTGTCTTCCCAGTTTTAATCGAGCATACACTGTAACACCACTGGCGATGAAAATAAGCGCTAGCATGAGCGTAAGGTTTTGAGCATAATAAAATGAACTCAACGCACTGAAAAAGCCTGCGACACCCCAGATCGCAGCAGCATGAACACTTATCTTAAATTTTAGATTAATAAGATAAATGAGCAGTATTAAGCTAGTGACCAAAATCATGAGTTTCAACAGCATTGGGTTTAGGCTCATTCGTGCATTTATCATGTAGGTTGTGAGTCCGTAGAACAAAGCAATAGCAAGAAATGGAATTTTTCGTTCCTGTCGAATAGGTATATCAAAGTGGGAAATTTGCTTTGAGTACTTCATCATCAGTACACTCAAAGCAGGTACCATTACTGTTGTTAAAAAGATAGTAATGATAAAATAGGGTATCGCATCGATAGGTATTGGACTAAAAACGACAGGAAGAATCAAATAAAGAATGATACAACTGTAGGTTGCCATCAACAATGGATGAAACACTGCAGATGTTACGAGCATCAATTTTTTCATAATTGCTTTCTGAGTCTAGCAACAGGAATATTTAATTGCTCTCTGTATTTGGCAACTGTTCGGCGAGCGATATTATAGCCTTCACCACGAAGTAGTTTTTCTAGTTTGTCGTCCGAAAGTGGTTTTCCCTTTTCTTCATTATCTATAAACTCTTTCAGCTTATTTTTTACCTCTCGGCTACTGACATCTTCTCCTGAATCCGTGGCAATACCCTCAGAGAAAAAATACTTTAATGGATAGATGCCAAACTCTGTTTGGATACTCTTACTATTGGCGACCCTGGAAACGGTGGATATGTCCATTTTAATGATTTCCGCAATGTCTTTTAAAATCATGGGTCGGAGTTGGCTTTCATCTCCTTCTAGAAAATAATTGTATTGGTAGTTGATAATGGCTTGCATGGTATTTAATAGCGTGTTTTGTCTTTGACGTATAGCATCAATAAACCATTTTGCAGAGTCCAGTTTTTGTTTGATGAATGAAACAGTCTCTTTAAGTTTTTTATCCTTCTTATTGCTCTTATCGTAAGCCTGTAGCATGTCGGCATAAGAGTGGCTTACCCTGAGCAGTGGTGCATTTTTACTGTTTAATGTGAGCTCGAGTTTCCCGTCATTATTTGTCATAATAAAATCGGGCAATAAGTATTGTGTTTTTACAACCTCGTCACCTGAGCCGCCGGGCTTAGGGTTGAGTCGAGTAATGTGATAAATGGCTTCTTTGAGTAGCTCTTCATCTTCTACGCCTATTTTTTTGGCGATTTTTTCATAGTGCTTTTTCGAAAATTCATTAAAACAGCGGTCGATTATTTCGATAGCCGCGGTGTGAACATCGCTTTCGTCATCTTTACGAACCAACTGTAAGTGTAGGCATTCCTGTAGATTACGCGCGCCAATACCTGCAGGGTCAAAATCTTGAATTTTAAAAAGTATCGTTTCTAATTCGTCGATATCAGTTTCAATATTTTGTGAAAAAGCCAGATCATTGACTATCGCTTCCAATTCTCTTCTAATATACCCGTCTGTATCAATGCTTCCAATAAGCTGTCGGCCAATGAGCTCACTTCGCTCGTCCAGCTTTTGGTAGCCAAGTTGTACGATAAGTTGCTCATGTAGCGTGGAGCCCATGGATATAGGTATCTCCCGCTGTTCTTCATCAGGACTAGCGCCATCACCTTGCATTTTGTAACCGGAATAATCGTCGTGCAAATAATCTTCAATATTCTCTTGAGCTTCAAAGTCACCATCAGCCTCCTCTTGAGTATCGAATTCCTTTTCTTCTTCGTCAGCCCCTTCCTCGAGGGCAGGATTGATTTCCAACTCTTCTTCAATACGTGTATCAAGCTCAGCAGTAGGCACCTGCAGTAGTTTTATAAACTGTATTTGCTGTGGAGACAGCTTTTGTGATAGCGATTGAGTTAAACTGAGTTTCTGCATTTATTTATTTCTCGAAATCAAAAATATCATAATTATGCCATTCTTTGATTAACACCGCAAATTATCCTTTTTTTGTAGTGAATTTTAACAAACAAATATTGGTCCGCTATGAACTTAAAAAGGAATTTACCGGATTCAATTATCATTTAATTTACGAAAATTGAAGGAGCTTAGAACGAAAGTGGCAAAGGTTTTATCTTTAGAGCCTGCAGGTCAAGAGATTACGGTAATGGGTTGGGTTCGCACCAAGCGAGCAAGCAAAAATGTAGCCTTTGTGGCCCTAAATGATGGCTCCACAATAAAAAATTTACAAGTGGTTGCGGATGTGAACTTGTTTGATGAAACTTTGCTTGCGCAAATCACAACAGGGAGCAGCATCAAAGCAGTGGGGAAATTAGAACCATCTCAAGGGAAAGGTCAGCATTGTGACTTAATAGCGTCATCAATTGAAGTTTTTGGGATCGCTGATCCTGAGAAATATCCGTTGCAGCCCAAAAAACATAGTCTGGAGTTTTTGCGCGAAATCGCACATTTACGCCCCCGAACGAATACTTTTAGTGCGATAATGCGTGTGAGACATTCGATGGCCTATGCAGTACATAAGTTCTTCAATGACAAAGGGTTTTTCTATTTGAACTCACCCATCATTACTTCATCGGACGCAGAAGGTGCAGGAGAGGCATTTAAAGTAACAAATTTCGATCTAGACAAAATTCCCACAAATGGAGAAGGCCAAATAGATTTCAAACAGGATTTCTTTGAGAAAGAGACAAACCTGACAGTGTCGGGTCAGCTTGAAGGAGAACTGGCAGCTTTGGCTTTATCAGAGGTTTATACATTTGGACCAACTTTTCGCGCGGAAAATTCAAATACAACAAGGCATTTGGCGGAGTTCTGGATGATTGAACCAGAGATGGCTTTTTATGATCTTCAGGATAATATGGACTTGGCGGAAGAGATGCTTAAATATCTCGTTAAATACGCACTTGAAAACTGTCAAGATGATCTTGAATTTTTAGATAAGCGGGCGGAGGAAGAAGATCAATCTAAACCCCAAAATGAGCGGAGTGAGCAATCTCTTTTAGAGCGATTGAAATTTGTGTTGGAGAGCGATTTTGAACGATTAAGCTATACGGAGGCTATTGAGATTTTAAAAAGGTCTAAACCTAATCAAAAGAAGAAATTCAAATATTTGATTGATGGTTGGGGAGCAGATCTTCAATCAGAACACGAACGGTTTCTAGTTGAAAAGCATTTTAAAAAGCCAGTAATATTGTATAATTATCCAAAAGACATCAAGGCATTCTACATGCGTCAAAATGATGATGATAAAACAGTAGCGGCTATGGATATACTTTTTCCTGGTATAGGGGAAATTATTGGTGGCTCTCAAAGAGAGGAGCGTATAGATAAGCTCACCACTCGCATGGATGAAATGGGAATACCTCAGGGTGAAATGTGGTGGTACTTAGATACTAGAAAATACGGAACAGTACCACATAGTGGTTATGGATTAGGTTTTGAGCGTATGATTCAGTTCGTTACAGGAATGGGCAATATTAGAGATGTCATTGCATTTCCAAGAACGCCTGGTAACTGCGAGTTCTAACGGGTGTAGAATTGGCCTTCCTTAGGTACGATAATGCTGTCGTTTAAGTGATATTTAGCTGGGATTGATCTTTGATCATCCCAGCTTATCGTATAAATTTCTAAATGCAGATGAGGACCAGAGGCCCATCCAGTTTCTCCACTTAGGCCTATTACTTCCCCGGCCGATACCTTATCCCCAACTTCCAATAGTACGCCGTTTTTCTTAAGATGTGCATAATTGGCTAAGCTACCGTCTTCATGTTCTATCACTATGAAATTGCTTAAGTTCACGCATTCTTGTCTTGGGCATCCGCGTTTGTTTTTTTCTTCGAGTTCAAAGACTATTCCAGCTCGAATGGCGCATATTTCTGAACCTTCAGGCAAATTAAAATCAAGGGCATTTTTGTTTTCGTGTGTGGTTTTTCCATTGTAGCCTTGGTCTACTCTATAAGTTTTACCTCTTGGGTAAGGCAATTGGTAGATAAAAGTATCGTCGTGTTTGGCTAGTGCGTTTCCCTTTACAGCGTTTTTTTTCAATCTGTATCCGTAGCTTTTATTAGGCTTTGGAGTAAGTGTTGCTATTTTTTCTGAAGTATTTCCTTTTAAGATTCTAGTCACAGGTGTTTTAGTATCTTGAGTCATTCCAGATTGTTCTATATCCACTTTCACCGTGTGAGTAGTGAAGGAATTGTTTTTAATCCAAACTTCTAACTTGCCTTCACCTAAGTCTTTTGTAAATATATCTACCTCCTGAGCAGGAAGATTAAAAGCGACAGCAATCATTACTGTCAAAAAGATGAATTTTATCATAAGCTATTTTTCAAGCTCAAAAGTTTATTGTCCGTCAGGAGTACGATAGGGTTGGAAAGGTATCTTAAGTAAATTCCCTAACCTATTGTTTTCTTCTTCATCCATGTGGGTATCAATGCCATATTTGAGCGTACTTATGTCTTCAACGCTAGCAAAGGTTCCAAAGATGCGGTCCCAGATAGAAAAGATATTCCCAAAATTAGTGTCCGTCAAAGGTTGAGTATAATGATGATGGACTTTATGCATGTTTGGTGTGATGAAAACAAAAGATAAAACTTTGTCTATGCTCCGTGGCATATTAATGTTTGCATGTGTGAGATGAGCGAATAGCACGGATAAGGATTGATATAACATGACAATACCTATAGGAGCGCCAACGATAACGACAGCCATAATAGTAAAAGCAATTCTGAAAACTGTTTCTCCAGGATGATGTCTTAGACCTGTGGTAACATCCACCGTCATGTCGCTGTGGTGAACTAAGTGGAATTTCCACATCCAGGTTACTTTATGCTCAGTCCAATGGATGAAATATGCGCCAATCAGGTCTAACAGCAAAATGCCGACAATAACTTGTGCCCATAATGGCAATTCGATCAAATAGAGCAAACCAAATTCATTTGCCGTAACAAAGCTTGCCGTCAACAATAAAACTCCAGCGAGTCCAAAACCTATAATGGCAGTCGTTAATGTGAAAAATAGATTAAGCCCAGCATGGCGTATCTTTTTGTACCCAAAAGTGAATAAAGGCAGAATGCCCTCCGCTATCCAAAAAAGAACAATTCCTCCCATTAGAATCATCGCTCTAAACCAAGTAGGGACTTCCTCGAAAAAACCGATTAACTGGTCTATCATTTTGTTTGTTGTGAGTTTATTTGATCAATTTACGGAAAGTTTGTTTAATTATTTTGAATCATCACATGCTAGAATTTATGCTGACGTATGCGTCGATGAGCATGTGGAAAATGGCGATCGATTCAAAAATGACCAACAAGAAGTTTGATTTTTATTATTTATTATCATTAACTGCATGTCGAGATTAGTATTTATCTTTTTTCTTTTAGGCTCAAGTTTTCTCTCCTACAGTCAAAACTATAAGATTGATTTTGAGATTTCAGGTATGACGGATAGTGTGGCTTATTTGGGCTATTACTTAGGAGAAAAGAAATATGTACAAGACACGCTTCCAGTGAATGAGGGAAGGTTCGTCGCTCAGGGCGATGGGAACCTACGGAGTGGTCTTTATTTTATTTATACTCCAAGTTTTTACCGAGAGTTCATTGTGAACGAACCAATATTCTCTTTTAAGAGTCCAATGGTTGGAGGATACGATCAGGTATCGTTAGTCGGGTCAAAAGAAAATATTGTTTTTAGAGATTTTCAAATTGAAATGGGCATCATTCAAAGTTTGCTATATGCAAAACAGACAGCCTTGGACACCCTAAAAGGAAAAGATTCCTTAGCTGTAAGAACATCAATTAGAGATTTGCAGAATGAATCCTTTACTTATCGAAAAAAAGTAATTGCAGAAAATAGAGACTTATTTATTGCGGATTTTCTCACCTTAATGAGTGATGTTGCGATACCCGCAATGGATAGTATTGAAGAGAAGGATGCACGAAAAATGGCCCAATACCAGTATTACAGAAACCATTACTTCGATGGAGTCGATATTACCCACCCAGGATTGGTGCGGACACCACTTTTCAAGCCGAAAGTTCTAAATTATTTTGAACAAATCATTCCTCAGACTCCCGACACAGTAATATTTGAACTTGATCAATTTTTGAGCCAAATGGAGCCTGACCTGGAAAGTTTCCGCTTCTGGACGGTGACCTTCTTTACTAAGTATCAGGAATCAACGCTGATGGGTATGGATGCTGTTGTGGTTCATATGATCGAAAATTATTATCTCAATGGTCGGGCAGACTGGATAACGGACGAAACAAAAAAGAAATTGCAAGAGGAGCTTCGGTTTATGAAACCTGCCATGATTGGCAACATTGCGCCAGCTTTGATTGTACAAGACACATCATTAAAGGTTTTCTCACCCTTAGCGAGCATAAAAGAGGAGTATATCGTACTTTTTTTCTACGATCCAGATTGTGGCCATTGTAAAAAAAAGGCACCTATTTTAAGAGCGGCTTATGATGACTTGCAAAAGCTAAACACCCAAGTGGTTGCGGTAAGTACTTCCACGGATGTTGATAAATGGAAGGAATTCATAAAAGAAAAAGAATTTGACGTCATCATCAACGCTGCAGATACGGATTATAGAAGTAATTTTAGAGCAGATTATAATGTAAGGACGACTCCTCAAGTCTATGTGCTTGACAAAGAAAGAAAGGTAATCGCGAAAAAGCTAGATGTAGAGCAGCTTGTAGGTTTCTTGAGGAATTACCAAAAATTCCAATGATCGTGGTTCAGGGATCATCTGCTTTTTGGCGTGTTTCATGGGTAGATTTGCTAGTTTGTCCGAAAAATAATATTCAGTCTTGAAATAATGACGTAATTCTAGTCATCACTAACGATTCTAAAGTTATGTCATTATTTGAAACAGTTAAGACAAACGCAAACGAGTTGCACATTGACCAAATAAACTTATTGATAAGACATTTATCAGAGACTAAGAAACAGATTTCATCAGCACCCTATCAAAGGAAAGCGGCTATGAAGCAAATTAAGGAGGCATTCATCAGCGGCTATCATTTTTAAATTCCACCTTGTGGGTACTAATCTCGGTACTTGTATCGAATAAAAAGCAATTACCTGCCTCCATACATCGCGAGGCTTAGAGCTTTTTGGTTACAGACAGAAAAGTCCATCTTGATATGCTCAAAATAGACTTTTTTTAATCGATGACCATCAACTATGCTGGTTGCCTATACCATATCCGGATCAGTTGGTACCATTGAGAGCTGGTCTCACCCCAACTGATTAGTTCTGTGTCTTGGCTGCCTTCTTCGTCTCTATCGTGAATATTAGGAAGTACAATTGTTTCAATATTTAATACTTCAACTTTTGGATTTTCCCCAAGCCAAGTATTCATTTCGTCTCTTACTTCTTCAAACTTTTGAACTTTAGAGGATTTGAACATTCCTCCCTTTGTTTTTTCAGGAACAAAGTCTCTGCTATCATATTTCATAAGGCAACTGGGTTAATATTCCTGAAATATAAATAATCCTGTGATATGATAAAAGTATCTCTCCAGACCTCTACGTATTTAATTAACTATTGAGAGAATTGAACATTTTGTTCGATGTTCACGTTTTTCAGTGACTATGAAAAAATTTAGTCAGCATTGTATCGTAATACTTCTTGTTTTATTAAGTAGCTCATGTTCTGGTAATAAAGCTACCCGAGTTGATAGCCCTGTTAAGGGACAAAATTTAGAAGGCTTTGAAAAGGCCTATTTTGCAAGTGGTTGTTTTTGGTGTGTTGAGGCAATTTTTGAGAGTGTAAAAGGCGTAAAAGAAGCGGTCTCCGGTTATGCTGGTGGTAAAGAGGCTAACCCGACATATCGACAAGTTTCCAATGGTTCTACTGGTCATACTGAAGCAGTCGAAGTATATTATAATCCTGAAGAGGTTAGCTTCGAAACGCTCCTAATCGTTTTCTATGGTTCACATAATCCAGTAACTGTTAATGGTCAGTACCCCGATTTTGGAACACAATACCGATCTGCAATTTTTTACCAAAATGAGGAAGAAAAATTGCAAGTGGAATCCTTTATAAAGAAATTGAATGAATCGGGAGAATATGATAGTCCAATCGCCACCGAGGTGGCTCCATTGACTAAGTTTTGGAAAGCGGAGGGTTATCATCAAGATTACGAGAAAAACAATCCATACCAGCCTTACGTGTTAAATGTCTCTGTGCCAAGGTTAAAAAAATTCCAAGGAAAATACCCAGAGCTATTGAAGAAAACCAGTCACTAGTAGTTTCTGAGGATATTTTTTATCTCACTTGATAGTTTTATTACTAGACGATTGCAGCGGATAAAAGCTGTCCCACTTCATGCCTCTCAAGTTTGTTTTAAGATTGTTTCGTTGGTGAAAATTTTTCGAGACTCTGGTTTAAGGCTCTCCGCTAGTGTCGATCTACTCTGCTAGTGTATAGTTGACTTTGAGAAATTCTCTATTTCAGGGGATCTCACTTTTACAAGAAAAATGATCTTTTGATTTTGAAAGGACAAGGCTACCTAGCGCTAGTCCATAAAGCCTTTATAAAAATGTGCTAGATCGAAGCTCGTGCTGGGTAGTTTGAGCAATGGGGAAAGCTATTGACCATCGCATAGCTGCGATTTGGCTTTTTTGAAAACAAGTGTTAGGCCAGAAGGGATCATTAAGAGCATGCTCTATTTCATCTTAAAAAAACCACCGTCTTTGACGGTGGTCATGTTCTGTTGGCTTAGCCTTTTTTTATCTTTATGAAGATGAATTAGGTGCGATGAAGTATCAATAGGAAGAGGAATCAAGGATCAATAACTAGGTAGACTTTTAGCAGATCAGTGTCTTACAGCCCCCTTTTGGGGCATAGAAAAGCCACCTTCTAAGAAGGTGGCTAATTTACTAGTACATGCTCAATCATCTGACAAGCAATTAAAAATGCTATTTAAGTAGTCCCGGCAAGAATCGAACTTGCATCTAAAGTTTAGGAAACTTCTATTCTATCCATTGAACTACGGGACTAAAAGACCAAAATTAACGAAACACAATTTATTTTGGATCGGCAATTAACGAAGATTTATTTTTAATAAACCTCAGGCTTCAAATAATTAGGGTAAATCTGATAATGTTTTTTTGCAACAGCGGTACCTAGAAGCACTTTTAATTCATCCAAATTGAACTTAGTTGTAGCAGAAAGGTAAATCCCGTCACTGTTTGGAGAAACATTTTCTGGTATCTCAGATTTGTCCTCTAGTCGATCGGATTTATTAAATACCTTAATCGTAGGGATTTGAGATGCACCTAGTTCCTCTAAGGTTTCATCCACAACTCTAACATGCTCATCGTGTGACTTATTTGACACATCTATTACGTGAAGTAAAACATCTGCTTCTGAGACTTCAGCCAATGTGCTTTTGAATGACTCAATTAAACTGTGAGGTAACTTTCTTATAAACCCGACAGTATCAGATAACAAAAATGGAATGTCGTCAAGGACTACTTTTCTAACGGTAGAGTCCACTGTTGCGAATAGTTCATCTTTTGCATAAACGTCTTCTCTACTTAAGAGCTTCATTAGACTTGATTTCCCAGCATTAGTGTATCCGACCAACGCGACACGGACAACTCCATCCCGAGACTTCCGTCTAGTGGCTGCTTGAATTTCTATTTTGTCAAGTTTTTTACGCAGCACGTTGATCTGATCACGAATAATCCGGCGATCAGTTTCAATTTCCTTTTCACCCGAACCTCCACGTGTCCCTGTTCCTCCTCTTTGTCTTTCTAAGTGAGTCCACATTCGCGTTAATCGAGGGAGTAAATACTGGTATCTAGCCAACTCTACTTGCGTCCTTGCCTGTGCTGTTTTTGCCCGATTAAGAAATATTTCGAGTATTAGTAAGCTACGGTCGAAGATGGTTACTTTCAATTCATTTTCTAAGTTCCGCAGTTGGGAGGGGCTTAGATCATCATCAAAAATCACATTCTTGATTCCCTCTGCAGTTATGTATTCTTTTATTTCATTGAGTTTTCCAGTCCCAATAAACGTACGCCTTTCTGGATGATCTAGCTTTTGAGAAAATCGTTTTTCAATTTTCAACCCTAAAGTCAGTGCCAAAAAAGCAAGTTCATCAAGGTATTCTTTAGTTTTTTCATCTTGTTGAAATTTTGGTACTACCGCAACCAAAACCCCTCTTTCTGTCTCTTTCTTAGTTTCAAACATATAAATTCGTCATTCTATGCTTTGGAATTACAAAACACAATACAAAAATAATGGTTTCCTCTTAGCTTATCCTTGTTGAAAGTAGCTATAATCATAAACACTAGCTGGAATATCTATAATTTTCGGCGTGGAATTATTTCGCATTATCTTAAGGCAGGTCATGAAGTAGTGGCTATAGCTCCCAAAGATGAATATTCCTCCAAGTTAATTGACATAGGGTGTGAATATCAAGAGCTTCCTATGAGTGGTTCCGGAATGAATCCGGTCAGTGATTTAATTTTACTTTATAAGCATTGGGTGCTATTAAAAAATGTGAAGCCAGATGTAGTGCTGACCTATACCATAAAGCCTAATATTTACGGTTCGCTCGCTTGCGGTTGGCTGAAAATCCCATGCATTTGTAATGTAAGTGGCTTAGGAACTGTCTTTCTTTGGAAAGGATGGGTTAAGAAATTTGCTTCGTGGCTATATCGGTATGCATTCAAAAAAAATAGTTGGGTGTTTTTTCAGAATAATGACGATCGACTCGAATTTTTATCATCTGTTGAGTTAGAGATAGAAAAAACGAGCCTCTTACCTGGTTCAGGAATTAACATTGAATCATTCGAATACACTTCAACGGATTATGGCGATACCCCGATTTTTTTAATGATTGCAAGGCTGCTTATTGATAAAGGAGTATATGAATACGTAGAGGCAGCAGAGCGCTACATTAATTCTGGAAGAAAAGCGGTTTTTTGGCTTATTGGCGAAAAAGACCCTGACCACAAAAGAAGTATTGATTTAGTGGCGTTACAAAAATGGCAAGATGCTGGCATAATCGATTATTATGATAAAGTAGAGGACATTAGGGGAATAATAGGTAGAGCGGAGGTTGTTGTATTGCCATCCTATAGAGAGGGAACGCCTAGAACACTACTTGAGGGTGGTGCGATGGGAAGAGCGCTTATAGCGACAAATGTGCCAGGTTGTAGAGAAGTAGTGGAACATGGGAACAACGGGTTTCTGTGTGAAGTAAAAAATTCTCAAAGTTTATTCGAATCGATGGTCAAATATTCTGATTTATCTCGAACAGAAAAAGAGCAATTATCCAGAAACGCGAGGATCAAGATTGAAAAAGAGTTTGATGAGAATTTGGTCATTCAACTTTATTCTGATAAAATCAATGAGTTATTGGACAACAAGTTGGATTGACGGTCACTTAATGTTTTCGATTTGACTAATTTTAAGTTCTTTATGAATCAAAAAGCTACTAAAATTTGGAGTCTGTTTATACTTGTCAATATTTTGGGTTGTCAAGCCTACCGTCAAGATATTTTATTCAGACTCGATGAAGAGAGTGCAGAAGGGCTAACAGAAGCCGTAGCTAAATATGAAGGTAATTATCTGATCGAGGAAAATGACTTAATTCAAGTGGACGTCTTCACTAATAAGGGAGAAAGATTAATTGATCCGAATTTCGAATTACAAGCTCAAGGAGGACAACAAGGAGGACAACAGCGTGTAGTATATCAATACCTTGTCCAAAAAGGGGGAAATGTTAAGCTTCCAATAGTGGGAGATAAAACATTGGCAGGCACGACCATTGACGGGGCAGAAGATATCTTGGAATCAGCGTATTCTGAATTTTATAAAGAACCCTTTGTGAAAATACAATTATCGAATAGAAGGGTGGTTGTGCTTGGCGCAGGGGGTGGCGCAGTTATTCCTTTACAAAACGAAAACACAAATCTACTCGAGGTGTTGGCCCTTTATGGGGGGTTGGAAGCTGGAGCTAAGGCTGATAAGATCAGACTCTTAAGAGGGGATTTGAATAACCCATTCGTTTATAAAATAGATTTATCCACTGTTGCCGGTATGCAATCGTCGATAATCCAAATAGAGCCAGGGGATATTATTTACATTGAACCATGGAGACGCCCATGGTTAGAGGGCTTTAAAGATTTCTCACCTATATTAGGTCTGACAACCAGTGCTTTAACGCTTATCGTCGTTATTCAAAATCTTTCTACAGATAACAGTAATCCTTAAAAGTGAATCAACCGGTCTCGCACATAAATAAACAATCTGAAGATGAATTATTAAACTCATTTGATCCGGAGAAATTTTTAGGAATTGTTAAGAAATCTTGGCCTTGGATAACCGTATTTTTTGTTCTGTCAATATCATTGGCGTATCTCTATGTCCGCTACACAAAACCACTTTTCGAGTCATCTTCGATTATCAAGTTAAATTTTGAAAGTGAAGCCAACACTTTAGGTTTGGCTTCTAACCTAGAGTCTATAAAGTTAAATGAGCTATCTGGCGAAATCGAAATTCTAAAGTCTAAGTTATTTTTATCTCGTGTGGTTGATGTAGTCGGGTTTGATGTTTCGTATGTCTATTACGGTACATATCTTACCGATGAACGCTACAATAACAATCCATTTGTTGTTTCTTATAAAGTAAAGGATGGAAAGTATTACGATCGCCCTTTTGACTTGGAGATTATAGATGAGAATAGATTTAGCCTTGGCTATGAGGAAGGTGGTGTTGCTGCTAAAGAGGAATTTAAATTTGGAGAACCTATTAATACTCGTGGTTTTAACTTTCTGATTGAAAAAACGGAACACTTTACGGAGGATGCCTCTGGCCCATATTTTTTCACAATCAACAGCAAATCAGCCTTAATTAGTTATTTGGAAAATAGTTTAGACATAAGGCCAGAGAATTTTAATGCAAAGACCATAAGAATATCAATCACTGATTTTAACAAGTTTAAGGCTCGTGATTTAGTAACGGCCATTGATACGATTTATTTAGGATATACCAAAGAGGCCAAAAATCAAGTATTAGAACAAAAAATCAATTTTTTGAAAGGTCAGATATCCAGTACTGAGAATAATTTGGAGGGATTTGATAATTATTTTGAATCGTTCACTATAGAGAATAGAACCACTGATTTGAATGGGGATATGTCTAGAGCAATAAAACAGTTAAATCGTCTAGATTCTCAACGATACAATTTGAAAGAGCGAATCGTAGATCTTGATCTGGTCGAAAAACAACTTAAATCAGATGATCAAAGGCATATAAACACTTACATCACGCAGAATTTACCGTTTATAGTTTCTTCAACTCTTGAAGCTTTTCAAATTTTATTGAATGAAAGAGCAATAAAACTCAAGTCCTATAATGAAAACACATTCATTATTCAACAATTGGATAATGAACTAGATGTGATTCGGGTAAACCTTAAAAAAATTGTAGAGGAATATAAGGCGGATTTAAAAGCGTCAATAAGTGAGGTGCTGAGTAGAAGAAAAACGCTAGAGTCTAGTTTTAACGCTTTACCTTCAATGGGGACAGAGTATAATAAAAACAGAAGGCTTTATTCTTTGCAAGAAAACTTCTTACTCTCTTTAAGACAGAGTAAAATGGAGTTAGAGATTACAAGAGCTGGGACAGTTACTAATTATGTTATCTTGGCTCCAGCCTCTCTACCTTCCCAACCAATAAAGCCTCAAAAACTATTAATTATGGGAATAGGTGGTTCATTGGCGTTTGTCATGTCCATCATTTTCCTGTTAGTTAAATACTTGACCAATAATAGGATAACAAGTCAACGAGAGCTAGAACGACTCACCTCTGCTTCAGTAATTGGAAGTGTTCCTTTTTATAAAAAAGAAAATCTTGACATCACAAAACTTGTAATAACACCTAGTTCGAAATCTGCACTCAGTGAATCATTAAGGTCTATTCGTACCAACATGGAATTTTTAAACCATAAAAGGGAGGGAGCGCAGGTAATAACCATTACTTCAACAATAAGTGGAGAAGGGAAAACCTTTGTGGCCGTTAATCTAGGAGCTGTTGTGGCCTTTTCGAAGCAAAGAGTTTGTATCGTAGATTTGGATATGCGCAAACCTAAAGTGCATTTGGCTTTTGAACAATCCGCATTTACAGAAGGGGCAAGTACCATATTAATAGGGAAAAGTAAGCTAGAAGACTGTATACACCATTCTAAAATTGATAACCTCGATTATATTCCTGCAGGTCCAAACCCCCCAAACCCTTCAGAGTTGATTCTGAACCCAGAATATCAAAGGATGATTGATGAACTCAAATCTAAATACGATCTAGTAATTCTCGATACCCCACCAGTTGGGTTGGTGACGGATGCTATACTTTCTATGAAAAAGTCAGACATTCAATTTTATGTCGTGAGGGCTAATTATTCCAAGCGATCATTTGTGAAATCGATTGATAAACTCCGTGGAATGAATCAATTTAACCAATTGTCAGTCATTTTTAACGGGGTAAACTCCAGTGCTGGTTATGGTTATGGCTATGGCTATGGTTATGGTTATGGTTATTATGAAGAGTCTTCAAAATCCTGAGTAACTTTGCAGCCATGTTTGGATGGTCATTTTCTGGAAACAAATTAGATTTAAGTGTTGATATACACTCACATCTCATACCTAATGTAGATGATGGGTCAAAGTCTGTAGAAGAGACGGTAAATATTTTGCAAAATTTTGAAGAGTTGGGAATAAAAAAAGTCATCACAACTCCTCATATTTATGCTGATGTGTACCCTAATACTGAGGAATTTTTAACAGAGAGATACGAAGCGTTATTACCCTTTCTAAAAGAAGCAGGGATTAGTATCGACTTACGCTTAGGTGCGGAATACTTCTGTGATGAGAATTTTTTAAAGAAGATTAAAAGCAAAAAGAAACTTCTAAGTTTTGGAGATAATTATGTACTTGTGGAGACTTCCTTTTATACGAAACCAATAATGTTTCAAGAAGTGTTTTTTGAGCTGCAAAGCCAAGGTTATAAACCTATTCTCGCACATCCTGAGCGCTATCAATATTTGGAGGACAGTCTTGAATGGTTGGAATCAATTGTTGAGAATGGTGTTATTCTACAAGTGAATTGGGGATCGCTAATAGGGGCCTATGGAAAACTGCCAAGAAAAATAGCACAGAAACTTCTAAAGAAAGGTTTAGTGACCTTTATGGGGTCTGATTTGCATCGAGAGAATCAACTTGAAGGATTTAAAAAAGCATTAGACACAAAAATTCAGACAGAAACTATCCAAAACGACCAGCTGATCTAAAACGATTTTGTGGATAACTTTCCATATACATAAATCGTCAGACAGCCTAAATAGCGTAAATTCAATGAGGATAAAGCTTACATGTATAAGATGACATATGCAGGATAATTTCAAACGTAAAGAGGATAAAGAACTCGTCAAAAAATATGAAGCTTCGTTAAAAGATGGCTCTCAATATTATTTTGATGAGGAGACTTTTCTTTCTATTATCAATTTTTATCAAGACAATGACAAGCTCAACAAAGCCCTTAAAGCATGTGTTCTAGCAAAGCAGCAATTTCCTTTTTCGATGGAGGTTTCTATGGAACTAGCAGATTCATACTTAAGGCTGGATCAGTCGGAGGAGGCAATAGAAGTGCTATCAGACTTGTTAAATGTACACCCAAATGACCCTGAGGTACTTATACAGAAAGGAACGATTCATTCTATTTCTAGTCAATTTGAGCAAGCGATAGCTGCTTTTGAGCGAGCGCTGGATAATGTAGAGGATAAGGATGAGGTCTATTACAGCATAGGGTTAGCCTATCAGGGCTTGTCGAATTATGAAAAGGCAGCAGATAATTACAAATTGGCTATTGAGCATAATATGCTGAATGAAAATGCCTTGTATGAATTGGCCTATTGTCTCGATTTAAGTGGGCAGTTAGAAAGTAGCCTTGATTATTACCAAAGGTTTATCGATCAGGATCCATATTCTGAATACGCGTGGTATAATCTCGGGATCGTATATAATAAATTAGGCAAATTTGAGAAAGCGATAGATGCGTATGAGTTTGCAATTGCTATCGATGATGATTTTAGCAGCGCGCACTTTAACATAGGAAATTCCTATATGAACCTGATGCGTTTTGATAAGGCTTTACAGGCTTACACTAAAACATTAGAAATTGAAGGGCCCTCCTCAGAAACGTATTGCCATTTGGCGGCCTCTTATGAGAAGTTGCTTGAATTTGGCTTAGCCATAAAATATTATCATAAAGCATCAAAACTCGATAACCTTTATCATGAGGCCTGGTTTGGGGTGGCTGTGTGTTTATCCTTACAGGAAAAGCATTATGAGGCGATCCACTTTTTCAACAAAGCGTTAAAAATTGATCCTGAAAATCCATTGTATTGGAAAGGGGTAGCGGAAGCTGAAAATAAGGTTGGAAATGTTGTTTCGGCAATACAAGCTTACGAAGAGGCGAGTGATTTAGATGCAGAGGACACTTCGATTTGGCTAGACTGGTCTTCCTTGTTATTCGATCAGGGAGATTATGATAGGGCCAATGAGTTAATTGAAGAAGGATTGGCCGAATGCCCCGATGCTGCAGACTTGTATTATCGAAGTGTTGTTTATCTGATAGAGTCTGGAAAATATAAAATGGCTATTAACAGATTAGAGACAGCATTAATGCTTGATTTTGAAAGTCATACTGAGCTCTTCGATTATTTCCCTAATTTGCAGACGCAAAAAGCCATTTATAAAATCGTTGAGCAATACAGAAAAAACAATCAGTAGCTAATTGCCATAATAACTTTTAATTTTTGATTATTGCACTTTTCAAATAAATAACCTGCATTTATAAAGAATGAATTACCATTTAAATAGTATCCCAGAAAGAACTGCCAAGCCAAGAAACGTTGGTTACACTATGGTCATGGACAAAGGACTTAGCGTTCGTGAGGTAGAGGATATGCTTGACAGTTGTGGTGAGTATATCGATATTGTAAAATTCGGATGGGCGACATCATTTGTTACTTCGAAATTCACAGAAAAACTCGCTGTTTATAAGGCAGCAGGTATACCTGTGTATTTAGGAGGAACCTTATTTGAAGCTTTCATTGTAAGAAATCAGTTTGAAGATTATCAGAAACTTCTTGATAAGTATGATTTAGCCTATTGTGAGGTTTCGGATGGATCTTTAGAGATGGATCATGATGAAAAATGTGAGTACATCAAAACTTTGGCTAAGCAAGTAACTGTATTAAGTGAAGTAGGGTCTAAAGATGCTGCTAAAATAATACCACCATATAAGTGGATCGAGCAAATGCAAACAGAATTGGATGCTGGTGCTTGGAAAGTTATTGGTGAAGCACGCGAAGGTGGTAATGTGGGTCTTTTTAGAGATTCTGGCGAAGTACGTCAAGGCTTGGTAGAGGAAATATTGACTAAGATCCCAGAAGATAAAATTATATGGGAGGCTCCACAAAAGGCACAACAAGTTTGGTTTATTAAACTTATTGGAGCCAATGTGAACCTTGGAAATATAGCTACAAACGAAGTGATTCCATTGGAAACAATTAGACTAGGCCTTAGAGGAGACACATTCGACCACTTCCTAGACTCGAAATAATCTTAATAACAATAAAGGTATGAATAGACTTTTGCTTCTACTTAAAGGGATGGCCATGGGAGGAGCAGATGTAATACCCGGAGTTTCTGGAGGCACGATCGCATTAATTACTGGGATATATGAAGAACTGATATCTTCAATTAAGTCAGTTGATGGCGACCTTATAAAACTGCTTCTGAAGATGGAGTTCAAAGAGTTTTGGATCAGATTGAATGGAAACTTCTTATTGACTGTTTTTGGTGGTATTTGCATAAGCATTTTGTCTCTAGCCAAATTAATCACCTATTTAATGGAGTTCCATCCGATTCCATTATGGTCATTTTTCTTTGGCTTGATTCTCGTATCTGCGTATTACGTTATGCCCCAGAGCAAGAATATGAAATCTTGGGTTTCCTTGTTGATCGGTGGTTTGCTGGCTTATTACATAACCTCTTTATCACAAACTCAAACGCCTAATGAGTATTGGTTTGTGTTTATTGCGGGTGCAATCGCTATTTGCGCGATGATCTTACCTGGGATATCAGGTAGTTTCATCCTTTTAATCTTAGGAAAATACGAGTTTGTGCTCAATGCAGTAAAGAGTTTTGACATTGCTGTGATAGCGGTATTTGGGTTCGGTTGCCTCATCGGTCTCCTCTCCTTCGCCAAGCTAATCGACTGGCTTCTAAAAACCCATAAAAATGTCACTATGTCGGTTCTCGCAGGTTTCATGCTTGGCTCGTTGAATAAAATTTGGCCATGGAAACTTGATCTTACTGGAAGCGTATTCGTCGAAGGCACGTCAAGTAACTTTATAAACGTTTTACCACCGAAATACACATTGGCGACTAATATTCCGAATCAATTTCTTTTGGGTTTAATATTATTTGTATTCGCTTTTGTTGTAGTCATTGGGCTTGAGCGATTCGGTAAAAAGGTGAATTCATGAAAAAATTCGGACTGATAGGCTTTCCACTAGGCCATTCCTTTTCAAAAAAATATTTTACTAATAAATTTGTAGATCTTGGTTTAACAGACCATCGTTATGATCTTTTTGAGTTGGAGACCATTGATGGTTTTCCAGCTTTATGGCAGAGCAATAGTGATCTCGTCGGACTGAATGTAACTGTACCATATAAACAAGCGGTTATACCATTTCTTGACCGACTTGATGAGAGTGCTCGGAAGGTAGGAGCAGTTAATACCATCATGAAGGAGGGCCAAAGTCTTATTGGTTACAATAGTGATTATTTTGGTTTTATGGTGTCGTTAAAAAACGATTTTCAAGATAGGCCATTGGGTACTAAGGCTTTGGTACTAGGAAGTGGCGGTGCATCAAAAGCTGTAGCAGCGGCGCTTACTGATTTGGGCATAGATTATGCTATTGTCTCACGTCTTGCTGATAAGGGTGATTATACTTACGATCAGTTAAGTAATGACGCCTCCATTGTCTCCTCTGCAGATATTATCGTCAATACAACGCCCGTCGGAATGTATCCAAATGTTGATAAAGCTCCGGCAATTCCATTCGATTTGATCAAACTAGAACATTATGTCTATGATTTGGTCTATAACCCTGAGGTAACCAAATTAATGTCCGAAGCGAGCAAGAGAGGAGCCAGAACTAAGAATGGCATGGAGATGTTACACTTGCAGGCCGATCGCTCATGGGAAATTTGGAATTCCTTCGTTTAATGAATTGAACTTAGATCTATTTAACTGACCTTGGAATTTAACTTAACATCAGAGTATACACCGACTGGTGATCAGCCAAAAGCGATCGCAAAGATTGTGGAAGGTTTAAATGTTGGGGAGCCGGCCCAAACTTTATTGGGCGTAACAGGGTCTGGTAAGACTTTTACGATAGCAAATGTCATACAGCAGGTTAGCAGGCCGACTTTAGTTTTATGTCATAATAAAACACTTGCAGCTCAGCTTTACGGGGAATTTAAAAGCTTCTTCCCTGAGAATGCAGTGGAATATTTCATATCCTATTATGATTATTACCAGCCGGAAGCGTTTATTCCAACGACTAATCTTTACATAGAAAAAGACTTATCCATCAATGAAGAAATAGAAAAGCTTAGACTCAGTGCAACTAGTTCACTACTTTCTGGACGAAGAGATGTTATTGTTGTCGCATCTGTGTCCTGCATTTATGGTATTGGAAACCCTGAAGAGTTTGGTAAAAACATCATCAAGGTCCAGCAAGGAGATATAGTGCCAAGGAATCAATTTCTTTTCAAATTAGTGGACATTCTCTATAGCCGAACGGAAGTAGAGTTTAAGCGTGGTACATTTCGCGTAAAAGGAGATACAATTGATGTTTTTGTGGCCTATGGTGATTATGCTTATCGTTTCATATTTTGGGGGGATGAGATAGAAACTATTCAAACGATCGATCCCATCTCGGGAGAAAAACTCTCCGATGAACGACTTATTTCAATTTTTCCTGCAAACTTATTTGTGACGGGGAAAGAAATGCTAAGTACAGTCATTCACGAGATTCAAGATGATATGGTCGCTCAAGTGGAATTTTTCGAACAAGAGCGAAGGTTCATGGAAGCGAAGCGATTGAAAGAACGAACTGAGTTCGACTTGGAGATGATCCGTGAGATTGGTTATTGTTCTGGGGTGGAGAATTACTCTAGATATTTTGACAGGCGTGAGCCTGGAGCACGCCCATTTTGCTTGTTGGATTATTTTCCGGATGATTTTTTAATGGTGATTGATGAAAGTCACGTAACAGTATCGCAAGTCAAGGCCATGTGGGGAGGAGACAGAAGTCGAAAAGTGAATTTGGTAGATTATGGCTTTCGTTTACCCTCAGCGTTGGACAACAGACCACTTACTTTTAATGAGTTTGAGGAAATGCTTAATCAAGTGATTTTCGTTAGTGCAACTCCGGCAGATTATGAGCTTAGAAGGTCTGAAGGAGTCGTGGTGGAGCAAGTGATAAGACCAACAGGATTACTCGATCCAATTATCGAGGTGAGGCCAAGTCTCAATCAAATTGATGATTTGTTGGAGGAGATTCATATAAGAGTAGAGCGAGATGAGCGAGTGTTGATCACTACACTTACCAAAAGAATGGCTGAGGAGCTTACCAAGTATTTGTTGAATGCAGGTGTAAAGGCAAATTACATTCACTCAGAGGTTACCACTTTGGATAGGGTCGAAATTCTTAGAGAATTGAGGCTGGGCGTTTTTGATGTACTAGTGGGTGTAAACTTATTGCGGGAAGGTTTGGATTTGCCTGAAGTATCGTTAGTCACTATTTTAGATGCTGATAAAGAAGGCTTTTTGAGGAACGAAAGATCATTGGTACAAACCATTGGTCGGGCTGCACGAAATTCAAATGGTCGGGTAATTATGTATGCTGACAAGATCACAGACTCCATGCAAAGAGCCATGGATGAAACAAATCGTAGAAGGGCCATTCAGCAAGCATACAACGAAGAGCACGGCATTACTCCAACGACTATTATCAAAAACAGAGAGGCGGTACTTGGGCAGACTGCTGTGGCGGACAAGAAAAAAGGCATTAAAAATTACTACATAGAAGAAGAGGAGAATAGCCTAGCTGCGGATCCGATAGTGGCTTATATGTCAAAAGCACAATTGGTTAAACTCTCTGCGGAAACTAAGAGAAAAATGGAAAATGCGGCGAAGGATCTGGATTTTATGCAAGCAGCAAAGCTCAGAGATGAGTATCTGGAAATTGAAAAAATGATTAAGGAAGAGAAGAAATGAAAAAGAGACTTGTTGTTTTATTGATTTGTGGAGTTACATTTTGTGGAATTATATCATGTGCAGAAGACAATGAGGTCAAGATCATAAATCGTGTTTCAGTATCGGCGGATGTCGAATCTGTCAATGAAGATGTCGGCACAGTGATGTTGAGGGTGTTTTTGGATACCCCTACGACAGGAGAAAATATTAATGTCATTTATGCAGCTTCGGGGAATGTGACTGTAATTAGCGATTATGAAAAATTAATAGGGTTAATTACGATTCCAGCTGATGAATCGGAGGCATTTATTGAGCTTAAAATAGTTGATGACAATGAGTCTGAAATTGACGAGTCATTCGCTATTTCATTGGCCAGCACTAACCTACCTGAAGGATACGTACTAGGAGAGAGCATTTATATTTTCACAATTGTTGATAACGACTAAAGATCAATAGACATGTACAAAAGAATTAATGGCATCCAGCATATAGGTGTAGGAACGACAGATTCTGAGAGATCTCAAAAATGGTATAGAAAATTTTTAGGAATGGATGTACGTCTTTTTGATGGTGTGGCTCCAGCACCATTAATGGATATCTACACCAATAATGAGACGATTACCAAACGTGCCAGCATGATTCTTAACATTCAAGGAGGATGCGCTATGGAGGTCGTGAGCCCAACTTCTTTTGAAGCAAAGCCGGCGGATTTTGAGGTACAATTAGGAGATTTGGGAATATATGTAGCTCAAGTAAAAACGCCTGATGTGCAAAAGGCATTCGATTACTTTAAGAAAAATGGAGCCACGTTACGGACGGATATTGTACATATGCCAGATGGAGCGGCAACTTTTTATGCCGAAGACCCTAATGGGTTGTTCTTTCAAATTTTGAAAGGAGATAATTTCTACACAAAAGGGAAACATCTTACTGGAGGACCTAATGGCTGCATTATTGGTGTTTCAGATATTGATAGGTCAATGACCTTTTATGCCGATACGCTAGGTTATGACAAAGTGGTATATGATAAATCTGGTGTTTTTGAAGATTTTGAAAATCTACCGGGTGGTGAAAAAAGGTTTAGACGTATTAGATTAACCCAATCAGATAAGCCTGGGGGAGGCTTTGCAAAGGTGTCAGCAGATACTTATATCGAACTCGTTGAAGCCATTAATTATAAGCCTAGACTTGATTATGAAAATCGAATATGGGGGGATGTAGGGTTTGTTCATCTTGGCTTTGATGTTAGAGGGATGCAGGCGCTAGGTAAAGATCTCGACGAAAAGGGATTCGGCTTTACCTGTGACACCAAGGATACTTTAGATATGGGAGGTACTACGCGTGTACATTGTACTTATATCGAGGATCCAGACCGTGCATTAGTTGAGATGATCGAAGTATATAAGATTCCAATTATTGAGAAGCTTGGCGTATTCTTAAATGTAGGCAAAAGAGACCCGTTAAAACCTTTGCCAGATTTTATGCTGAAAGCATTAAGGTTTAGTCGTGTGAAGGATTAGAAGAATTTTTTACTAACAGCGCCTTTTCGCTCATAATAGCGGCAACCGATTTTCCTTCAATTTTGCTCTCTAACCATGATATAATATCGAAATACACGAAGGCTCTTCGTTCGTATTGATTCTTGGTAAGTGGTAACAATTGCTCGCGCAACGTGACGAACCTTTTCTGTAAACCCTTTTCTGTTATGTCTCTTGAAAGCCCTTTTATAAACTGAAGAATATAATGTTGAAATTGATGTAAGTCACCTTTTTTGACTAAATATCGGTAGGTCGATCGTACATAATATTCAATGACGTCTCGATTTCCTAACTCGTAATGAGTAATTAGATTCAGCATTCTTGCGAATGAATGCACATCTTCTCGAATGTCTTCATCGTCCGAATTAATGATTCTATTGAGCCATTTTAATGCATCACTATAGTTTTCATTCCCAAAATACAAACTGGCTATTTTGTAGAATAGTACCAATTCGGAATGCTTATCCAACATGCCAATATATCCTTCTAATCGCCGCTCGATTTTTCTTAAAAGCGAAACACCTGTAGCGAAATCACCAAGCATGAAATAACCATTGAACTGGTGCGCGTAGCTGTATTTGAATAGGCGGATTTGGAGGTTTTCATTGATGCTGATGAGTCTATGGTTTGCCAAGCTTCTTAATTTTTTGTGTGTCTCTTGAAACCCATCAAAAAGGTGGAGTCTAATTTGTCCATTCATTAAATGGTTAAGACCTTTCAAGTACATTTCAAAAAGATACGAGGTATTCGGTATTTGATCAAAAACGTTAACCCACCTTTTTGAATAAAGGTGAAAATGCTCGAAATCTTGAATGTAGTTGTAGTAACTCACATGGATGTCGTACCATAATAGTTTTTCAAGATTAGTTAATGATGCTTCATTAATCACAGGCAAGTTTCTAGTGAATATCTGATTCATGTTATCATAATCTTCGATATTTTTCATGTAACCAGACTTCACATAGACGGCATTAAGCTCAACGGCCAAATTGGTGAACTGATTTACTCGCGATATTCTCCTGTTAATATCATTGACTTCCTCTATAATCTGATTGACTTTCAAGAGATTATGTTTACCCAAAGAATATGGGATTAAGTTTTTCTCCCATTTCAATACTTCTAACTTCAATTCAAGATTTTCCGATTTTATTAGTGCACGTTTCACTTTTTGAAGTAAAAGCATGCTTTGACTATATAAGCTTCTGTCAAACAAAATCTGGATGTAGTCTATCTGTTCCCTAAGGGAGATATCGTCATTCGTCTGGACAGTATATTCCTTTAGGCTTTGGAGAATTTTACGATAGAGATTGGCCTTTAAATTGGAAAATTGAACTGGATTGATCCACTGATTGATCGCCATTAATTTCTCCTCATTAAAGGAGGCAGCTTTATCAATGGCATTAAATAGCTTTAGGTATTTGGGTTCTTCCGTATCCTGAAAGGTATTTCTTAATTTGAAATATCGCTTTTCACTTTTACGAAGTGATTTGATAAGGATGTAGAGGTGATCGGATTTCTCTTTAGACATTGTATCTATTTCTGCTACTGGAGGTCAATCTAATCAATATTCAATTTAATTTTTAGTCTTAGGAATCGTAATAGAAAATCATTTTGATTTCGGTTTAGCGTCTCGTCGATCTACTTTTGAAGATTGGTAAATACTCAAAACTTATTGTTTCTTTAATGGCAGGTAAAACACTGTTTGATAAAGTTTGGGATGCTCATGTAGTATCTTCAGCGCCATCGTACCCCGATGTGCTTTATATTGATAGGCATTATATACATGAGGTGACTTCACCTCAGGCATTTGATGGGTTGCGAAAGCGAGGGTTTCCAGTATTACGTCCGGATCAAACCACCGCTACGGCAGATCATAACGTGCCCACCCTCAATCAGCATCTTCCTATCTCAGAACCATTGTCTCGCTTTCAAGTACAAAAACTGCGAGATAATTGTGAGGAATTTGGTGTAGAGCTATATGACTTGGGTCATGAGAAACAAGGTATCGTTCATGTTATTGGTCCTGATTTGGGTTTAACCCAGCCGGGAATGACCATTGTTTGTGGTGATAGTCATACATCAACTCATGGGGCTTTTGGCAGCATAGCATTTGGAATAGGTACTTCACAAGTAGAACAAGTCATGGCCACCCAATGCCTTCTTCAATATAAACCTAAGTCTATGTTGATTGAGGTCAATGGTGATTTAGGTAAAGGAGTATCTGCCAAGGATATTATTTTATATGTGATTGCAAAGCTGTCGGCAGCTGGTGGTACGGGCTATTTTATAGAATATGCTGGTTCGGCTATTAGGGCGCTCTCTATGGAAGCGAGAATGACGATTTGTAATATGAGTATCGAAATGGGAGCGAGAGGAGGAATGATCGCTCCAGATGAGACGACTTTCCACTATATGGAAGGTCGTGAATTTGTTCCAAAAGGTGCAGCATGGCAAGCAGCCATTGAAAAATGGTCCGTATTAAAAACCGATGACGATGCACAATATGATAGAATAGAAAAGTTTGAAGCAGCAGATATAGAGCCGCAAATTACTTACGGAACTAACCCGGGAATGGGTATAGGCGTAACTCAAAACATCCCTGATTTGTCTGTAAATGGTACCAAAGACGATATGGCAAAAGCCCTCAAGTATATGGGTCTTGATGCTAACCAGAATCTTTTGGGTAAAAAGATAGACTATGTTTTTATCGGGAGCTGCACTAATTCGCGGATTGAAGACCTAAGAGAGGTAGCGGAATTTGTTAGAGGGAAGAAGAAAGCAGAAGACGTAAACGTGTGGATCGTGCCTGGGTCAAAGGGTGTAGAAAAACAGGCGATAGAGGAAGGGCTCGATAAAGTTTTCGTATCAGCCGGTTTCGAACTTCGTCAACCAGGTTGCTCGGCATGTCTGGGAATGAATGAAGATAAAGTCCCTGCGGGGAAATATTGTGTGTCTACATCCAATAGAAATTTTGAGGGAAGACAAGGCCAAGGAGCCAGAACAATGCTGGTAAGCCCTTTGATGGCGGCTGCAGCGGCTGTCACTGGTAAGATTACTGACATTAGAACCATGTTAAATTAATTTATGGGATTTAAAAAATTAACATCAACAGGGGTTCCATTACCCATAGAAAATATTGATACAGATCAAATTATTCCTGCGCGCTTTTTAAAAGCAACGACCAGAGAAGGTTTCGGTGATAATTTGTTTCGAGATTGGCGATATAATAATGATGAAAGTCCAAAAGACTTTGTGCTTAACGATACCACCTTTTCAGGAAAGGTACTTGTTGCGGGTAAAAATTTTGGCTGTGGCTCTTCCAGAGAGCATGCTGCTTGGGCGCTAAAAGATTTCGGATTCGAGATCGTCGTGTCGAGCTTTTTTGCAGACATTTTCAAAGGGAACTCGCTCAACAACGGACTAGTCCCGGTACAGGTAACAAATGATTTTTTAGCAGAATTGATCAAAACGATTCAGCGAGACCCCAAAGCACAAATAACCGTAGACTTGGAGAGTGAGTCGATTAAAAACGAAAAGACAGGAAAGACCGAACAGTTTGAAATAAACGCATACAAGAAAATGTGCTTGATTAATGGATATGACGACATTGACTATATCCTGAGTCAAAAAGAAACAATTGAACAGTTCGAACGAGCAAATAAGTAAATATGGCTGAAAAGCAAATTGTAGTTTTAGCAGGAGATGGTATTGGTCCTGAAGTGACTTTGTGGGCACAAAAAGCTTTGGAGAAGATTGGCGAACGGTTTGGGCATAAGTTCGAATTTATTCCGAAACTTATTGGACACGCGGCTATTGAAAAGACTGGGGAGCCTTTACCGGACGATACGCTAGCAGCTTGTAAAAAGGCAGACGCGATTCTTTTAGGAGCGGTTGGTCACCCAATGTATGACAATGACCCATCGAAGAAAGTAAGACCTGAGCAGGGCTTATTAAAAATCAGAAAATCCTTAGGGCTTTACACTAACATTCGACCTATCAAAATTTTTGAGGAACTGGCACATGCTTCTAGCTTGAAACCGGAAATTCTCAAGGGCGCTGATATTCTCTTTTTCAGAGAACTAACCGGAGGTATTTACTTCGGTGAGCCAAGAGAGCGAAGAGAGAATGGTGAAGTAGCCATCGATACGATGGTTTACTCTAAAATGGAAGTAAGACGCATCGCTGAGAAAGCTTTTGAAGCTGCCCTGACCAGAAAGAAAAGAATCCATTCTGTAGATAAGGCCAATGTCTTGGAGTCAAGTAGGCTTTGGAGAGAAACGGTCAATGAAGTAGCTAAAAACTACCCAGAAGTGGAATTGATCCATATGTTTATTGATAATGCAGCCATGCAGCTGATCAAAGATCCTAAACAGTTCGATGTAGTATTGACAGGCAATATGTTTGGAGATATTTTGACTGATGAAGCATCACAAATTGCAGGGTCGCTCGGGATGTTGGCATCTGCTTCGATTGGGGATAGTGTGGGTATTTATGAGCCTATTCATGGTTCAGCCCCAGACATTGCTGGGCAAGGGAAAGCCAATCCTCTGGCAACAATCCTTTCTACTGCTTTACTACTAGATATTTCCTTCGGTATGCAAGGGGAAAGCAAAGCGATTATTGATGCAGTAGATGCGGTGCTAAAAGCAGGTTATAGAACGGGTGATATTTCTGATGGAAGTACACCGAAAGATAAAATTTTAAGTACTTCAGAAATGGGTGAGCAGGTTTTGACTCATTTATCAGCTGTCGTACCAACAACTTAAAACGTACTAATCATGAGTGATAAAGTATATGTATTTGACACCACATTAAGGGATGGTGAACAAGTTCCGGGATGTCAGTTATCCACACCAGAAAAGGTCGAGATAGCAAAGGAGCTCGAGATTTTGGGTGTGGATGTTATCGAAGCAGGATTTCCTATTTCAAGTCCGATGGATTTTAATTCGGTTATTGAAATATCCAAAGCGGTGAAGGAGCCGACCATTTGTGCTTTGACAAGGTCTGTCGAAAAAGACATTGATTTTGCGGCTGACGCGTTAAGATATGCGAAGCATAAAAGGATACATACAGGAATCGGATCTTCCGATTATCATATTCTGCATAAGTTTAGGAGTAATAGAGAAGCTATTCTTGAGCGAGCCATTGCTGCCACCAAATATGCAAAGAAATATGTGGAGGATGTAGAGTTTTACTGCGAAGATGCGGGTAGAACCGAGAATGAGTACTTAGCGAGAATGGTGGAAGCTGTTATTAAAGCTGGAGCTACTGTCGTCAATATTCCAGATACCACAGGTTATTGTTTGCCTGATGAGTACGGCGCGAAGATCAAATACTTGATGGAAAATGTGAAAGGTATCGATAAAGCTATTCTTTCCTGTCACTGTCACAATGATCTTGGTTTAGCGACTGCCAACACAACAGCGGGTGTTTTAAATGGTGCTAGGCAAGTCGAAGTAACCATCAATGGCATTGGAGAAAGAGCTGGTAATACTTCTTTAGAAGAAATAGCTATGATCTTGAAAACACACAAAGGATACGGGCTACATACCAATATTAATAGCACACATTTATATGCGTTAAGCCTTTTGGTAAGTAAAATGATGAGAATGCCTGTGCAGCCAAACAAGGCGATTGTAGGTAGAAACGCATTTGCGCATAGTTCGGGAATCCATCAAGATGGAATGATTAAGAATCGTGAAAACTATGAAATTCTTGATCCCAAGGATGTGGGCATACCGCAGAGCTCTATCATCTTAACAGCAAGAAGCGGAAAAGCTGCTTTAAAATATCACTTGGAAAGATTAGGGTATAATTTTGAGGATGAGCGAGTAGAAGCCATTTACGAAGATTTCATTAAAATGGCGGATGAGAAAAAAGATGTTACAGATGAAGATTTGATGATTCTCGTAGAAGGGAAGCTACCTGAAGGAGGGATTAAGTTTAAAACCGTTCAGATCATCTGTGGAGATGCGGTGTTTCCATCTGCTACAATTGAGCTTGAGGTCAATGGGGAAGTACTACATCACTCAGCAACTGGTAAGGGGTCGATAGACGCTGCTTTCAATGCAGTCGATGAAATATTACATGAAAAATTCCAAATGGATGAGTTCCTAGTTCAGTCAATGGGAGATAGGACCGATGACGGTAAAGTTCATTTGAGGTTGAAATATGAGGATCAGCTCTATATTGGCTTTGGTGTGCATCAGGATATTATCATCGCCTCTGTCAAAGCATATGTCGACGCTATCAATAAAATTACTGTTCTCAAAAGGAAGGTGGCGATGAGCGCTTAAGAAAAGCCAGTAATCATCTGAGATTTTCCTTGTCAAATAGTTAAAAAGAGCAGTATTTCTATTGTTTTGAATAGGTTACTTGCTCTTATATATTGATTTTGGTTAAGCTACAATAAGGTATTTGCACTTTCGCTTATTGTAGCATTAGAGAGCTAATCAATATTCTTTATGATATCATTCTGTAGGAGTTAGATAGCGTCTGTACATAAGGTGCGATCTCTGTGTTATACTCGTTTTCAAAAGAATCATTTACTTGATGAAACCCATTCCATGGACGGTTCACATTTTTTCAAACCACCCATTTCTAAACAGGGTAATTCATCATTGGAACCTTCAGGTGGGAAACGTATTTGGGAGCTAGGCAATTGACTAATGTGTATGTTATCGTGCACTATTTTTAGACATAGGTAGGTTGATCTAAAACACCTTTTTTATGAGGAAACGTACGTCTTTAGGCCATTTACACTAACCAGTCATTAAAAAAGCATTGCAGTAAGTACGTCCTTGAAAAGCCTTGTACGCAATTCAAGGTTATTTTATAACAAGGGAATACCTACTTTCACCGAGTATTCTCTTCTTAATCTATGGGTTTAAAGTAAATTTAATATTAACTATTAACATCCAACCTATGCAACTTATCAAAAAACTATCGAGAGCAATTTTTACCATTGTAATCGCATCCCTCTTCTATTCAGCTTCGGCACAATATGATTATGATGATTATTTGCGGCGTAGAAGACTTGGCGATCATATTAACACTTCTTACACGGAGACTAAGCCAATCATTTCTTATGATAATAAAATATTATACCTAACAAGACAAAATCATCCTGACAATGTTGCGGGAGAAGAAGATGTCCAGGATATTTATTATTCTTTAAGAGATAATGACGGGAGCAAGATATGGGGAACCCCAAAAAACGTTGGCGGTCCGCTCAATAACGAACATCCAAATGGCATCTCTTCCTTATCTATTGATGGAGATACCATTTTAGTGATCAACGAGTTTTACGATTATGGGTATGAGAAGGGAGCTTCAATATCGGTGCAAGAAAACGGTGAATGGTCAACTCCAGCGCCAATTGAGATTAATAAATTCAAAAACTTAAGCAACTACGTTGACTATTTTGTAACAGCTGATGGTCAGCGATTATTCTTGGCCATCGAAAGTAAAAAAACTTTTGGTGATCAGGATATTTATATAAGTAATAGACTTGATGCTACGCATTGGTCAGAGCCAATTAACCTTGGTCAAGGAGTAAATACAGAGCTGGCAGAATTTTCGCCCTTTCTATCACCAGATAATAAGACGCTCTTTTTCTCTTCCTACGGACATGATAGTTATGGGCAGTGTGATGTATTTTATTCGAAAAGGTTGGACGATACATGGACCAATTGGTCTGACGCAAAAAATCTGGGTGAAAATATAAATACCGAAGGTTTTGAAGCATATTTCACCATTCCTTCAAAAGGAGATTGGGCTTACTTCATTTCTGATGTAGGAAGTAATGCTGATTCAAGAGATATTTTTAGAGCAATAATTCCGTTGGAGCTTAACCCTACACCAGGGGTAATTGTGAGTGGAATTACGTTTGATGAGTTGGTTATGGGTGCTATGACAGCTTCAGTGTCTATCAAGGAAATCAACGGTGAACTCGAAAATAAAATCTTTGAGACAAATAATCCAAAGCACGAGTTTAGACGATCCATTTTAGAGTTTCCAAAGACTTTTCAGCTGCTTGCGGAGACAAAAGATTTTATGAGTACTTCCCAGTATTTGACTATTGACTATTCAGATAAGCGAGAGATCAAAAGAGACCTTTATATGGTGCCAATCGTACTTGGAAACACGTTGGTTTCTCACGATTTATCCTTTTTGAAAGACTCAGATAAGTTTGATGAAAGAGGCCAAATCGAGATTAATAGGGTAGTACAATACATGAAAGATTACCCTGAAATAAAGATGGTTATTGATAGCTATGTCGCCTCTATGGGAAACGCGAGCCACGATAGCACATTGGCGGATTCTCGAAAAGTAGTTGTTTATGATTATTTTATAACATCTGGAATTACCGAAGATCGTCTTATGGCAGCTTCACATGGCTCAAACGTACCTTATGAAAACACGAATAATATTCAGATTTACGAAGGAAACAACTTCGATGACCGCATCACATTTACGCTATATGCTGACAATGATGGCGATGGTATCGTTAATGCGAAGGATAATTGTATCGACGAACCAGGGGTTCCTGAAAATCAGGGTTGTCCAAAAATCATTGTAGATAATGATGGCGATGGTGTCGTAAATGATATAGATAAATGTATCGACGAGCCAGGAATTCCTGAAAATCAAGGTTGTCCTGCCATAGCCAAAGAAATATTGGAAGTGTTTGAGCTTGCGCTGCAAGGCATACAGTTCGAAACATCTAAGGCGATTATCTTGCCTGAATCTTTTGAGATACTCGACAATGTGGTAAATATCATGCTCGAAAATCCACAATTCTTTTTGAAAATTGAAGGGCATACCGATAGTCAAGGAACAGACGAATCAAATCAGACTTTGTCAGATGCTAGGGCGGCTTCTACCTTAAAGTATCTCACCGACAAGGCTGTTGAAGTTGATAGGCTAAAAAACTATGGTTATGGGGAATCAAGACCTGTTGCTGATAATGAGACTGTAGAAGGAAGAGCTAAAAACAGAAGAGTAGTATTTGAAATTGTTTTTGACAAAAGCGAATTATAAACTTTTTGTATCGCCGCTTATTAAAAGCCTCGTCAATTGATGAGGCTTTTTTTGTTTGATCCATTCTTTAATAGGACGGCATAGGATTGATCAATTTAGGAGAGAAGACGAGTTAATTTGCATTATTTGTAAGGTTGGAGGTTCGATCGAGTAATTGATACAAAAGGGCCTAAAACTAAGGTTTTTAGAAATTTGACTCTTCAAATTTGATGATAGATCTGTTAATGATTTTGAATCAATTTCGCCTTATTCAGTCAGTTACCTTTCTTAATGACTAGTCTCTGCGTCATGCGGATTAAGTGAGTGGACTTTCACGATATTCAACGGTATCAATCTCTTTGTTTAGGCACTGTTCCTTAATTTTTGCTTGATTTATATTCTCACTTTACCTACTTGTATCCTGAACGTTGATATGATTTTCAAATGCTACCTGACTAAAACTTAACCTTACTTGGAGCAGCCATATTTGGACGATGAGGAGCGCTGAATTTTTATAGCTCAGGCCAAAGCCAACTGGGAATAAAGGACTTTCACTATCGTAAGGCACGTCCGCTTTTTGGTTGGCATAAGCTTGAGTAGAAGAGTTTAACTCGAAAGCAGTCTATTTCTAGGGTGCTGTTGCCAAAGAGCACTTCATAAATGGGCTTTCGCTTTAAAGCGCAATTGCTCACTCAACCCTATTTTTTTGATTAACGAAGAGCAACTTTTGGCTGTATGCCAAAACATTCTTCGATTGAGGAGTAATTAATCAAAGTGAATGAGTGATCGTATTATTTGTAGTTTCAATTTTAAGGAACCCTTACAATTCCGATACATGAAATTACGTGAATAACGTAGCTCTTTTTGGTTAATTACAATTTCCTTTGTATCAGGTCTTGTTTCAAGCAATAAGTAATATTTAATGGAAAATAAACCAATAGGCTATGGTAGGTTTAGGATGGTACTCGATAACCAAGGGTTATACTTGGACGCCATTATATTAGACGTAAACCCTTCTTTTGAGGTTTACTTTGGGACTAAAAAACAGGAGGCTGTTGCTCAAGGTAAGTTCCAACTCTTCGGGGAATTCCATTCTGATAGAATAAGCCATTGGATTAAAAAGTATTACAAAGTAGCATTTGAGCAAAGTCACTTTATAGAAACGACGCATTACAAGCCTTTGGATCGCTACTTCGAAATTAATGTTTCTTGCCCTGCTCAAGGAGAATTTATCATCCTGTTTCAGGATGTAACCGATAGAGAAGACAGTGATCAAATGTATTTGGACATTCTCAGGAAGATGTCCGATACAGTGTTTGTGACCGATGACAATGGAAAATTTACATTTATCAGTCCAAATGCTATTAAAATATTTGGGCAAACTGTTGAGGAATGTTTTGAACTTGAAAATATTGAACATCTTATTGGGGAGGACTATAAAGCTGCTGTAAAAAACCTCGACAAGGAGGGTACGGCCATCCAAAATTCGGAATACACCATTATTGATAAGCAGGGAGATAAGCATGACTTAATAATCAATGTTAATCGTGAAAATATTGGCAAGGGGACCTTACTATTCGTTTGCCAGGATGTCACAGTTAAGAACTTTGCTTTGAAAGAGGCCAGAGTTCAGAAAGAGCGTTCAAGGGCTATTATTGACACGATTCCTGATCTTATTTGGATGAAAGACGCGGATGGAAAGTACGTAGCAACTAATAAGGAATTTGAGCTTTTTTTTGGTGCGAATGAGGACGAGATAATTGGTAAGTCCGATCAAGAATTGGTAACCGATGAGCGGGCTGATGTGCTTCGTAAGAGTGATCTTAAGACGATGAACTTGGGAGAGACGAGTACAAATGAAGAGACCCTAGAATATAAAAATGACGGTAAGGTTCTTGACTTTGAAACAACTAAAGCTCCTTTTTATAGTGCTGAAGGGAATAGTGATAGTATAGAAGGTGTGCTTGGTATAGCTCGGGACATTACAGGTACAAATAAGATAAAGCAAGAGCTAAAAGCTTCCAAAAGTCGATTTGAGCAATTGATTAACACGGCAAATGGTATCATTTGGGAAGCAAACCCTGTAACATTTGAAATAACTTTCATTTCAAAAAGAGTCGACGAGATGCTTGGGTATACCTCCAAGCAATGGCTTTCTGTCCCATCTGAATGGAAAAAGCATATTTATGAGAAAGATCTCGAAAGAATTTCACAGCGACTTCTTGCGGAAGTCAAGAAAAAAAATTCTTTCGAGCACGATTATAGAGTTGTCAAGAGAGATGCATCTGTCATCTGGGTGAGAGAATATGTTTCTGTAATTTCAGATGCGAAAGGAGTCCCTACTAAGCTTGTAGGTGTGGTTGTTGATGTGAACGAAGAAATAGAAGACAAGCAAAACCTTGAAAAGTACAAGCGGTTCTTCAATCTTTCACAAGATAACTTTTGCATTGCCAACGCGGAGGGCGTTCTTTTGGAATTGAACCCTCAGTTTCCTAAAAGCTTGGGCTATGAAATGGACGAATTGAAAGGAACAAAATTCTTAGATTTAGTTCATGAAGATGATCTTCAAAGTATCCTTGATGAACTGGGAAAACTAATTAATGGAGCGTCTATTATAAACTTCACCAATAGGTATAAAACTAAATCGGGTAGTATCAAGCATTTTAATTGGAACGCTATCCCATACCAAGGCTTTTACTATGCAGTGGCAAGAGATATTACGACTGAAGTAGAAGCTGATAGGCAGAAAGAGGAGTCAGAACTTAAGTATAAAACACTTATTGAGACTGCAGGGGATGCTATTTATGTATTAAACAATAAAGGAATAACCCTCGAAGTAAACGAAGCGGCGAGCAAAATGACCGGATACCCTCGGCATGAGTTAATTGGCGCTCTTATCGGCTTACCTAATGTGCAACAGAATAATGAAGAGTCTTTCATGGAGAGAGCTAGCTTATTGCTGCACAATGAATCACTTATGTTTGAATCAAGCCAGATAAGGAAAGATGGCTCACAGGTCCCATTAGAGGTAATAGTAAGGGCTGTTGAGCAAGCAGATGAAACATTATTCATTATAATACTGAGAGACATTTCAGGAAGAAAAAGAGATCAGGAAGAAATTAATGAAAGAGAACTAAGTTTAATTGAATCACAGAGTATTGCAAAGCTGGGTAGCTGGAAACTTAATGTTGAAAAAAATGAGCTCAAATGGACAGATGAGGTTTTCAGAATATTTGGAGAAGAGCCTCAATCATTTTTGTGTACGGTGGATACATTTTATTCTTACATTCATCCTGATGACAAAGCAGATGTTCAGGAACATTGGGAAAAATGCGCATCATCGGGAGAAGATTATCATATCAAGCATCGGATAATTACTAAACAGGGAGAAATAAGGCATGTAGAAGAAAACGGTAAAATACTGCATAGTGATAATGCGAAACTTTTAATTGCCAGAGGGACCATTCAGGATATCACTAAAGCGGTACTGTATCAACAGGAGCAAATACTAAGAGATGAAAACCTTCATAAATTTTTCTCCTACATTGATATAGGCATTGCTAAAAATTCTATGGATGGAAAGTTTTTTGATATTAATCCTGAATTTGAAAGGTTCACTGGCTATTCTTTTGATGAGCTAAATGAAATGTCATCGGAGGATCTCACTCCAGAAAACTATTTGGAACAGGACGCGGAGCGACTCAAATCACTTACTGAGTACGGACATTCTGGACCTTATAAAAAAGAATTCCGTACTAAAAATGGTGACTTAGTTCCTGTACTTATTCATGGTGTGAGAACCATGGATGCAAGTGGCAAAGAGTTTATTTGGTCTGTTGTTCAGGATATTTCTGAAACTACTGACTATCAGAGCAGACTTCAACAAGAGGTGGAAAAGTTCAAGCTTTTGCTAGGCATAGGTAAGATAATAGCCTTTGAAGTGGAGCTAGAGACAGGTGATGTTTCTACAGTTCGCGATTCGATGACCATAGAGGGCGCTACTTTTCCAATTGAGGAGATTACGCATTACGATGACTTTTTTAATATGATAAGGAGTGAGCATAGACCCTTATATCAAAGAAAGATGAGCTTACTGATGAAAGGGGAGATCGACAGTTTTAGTTTTGATTTTCAGTTGGTGCAAGGCCATAAACGCTACTGGCACCAAGGAATCATAACGCTACTCGAAATGGGTGCAGAGGGTACGCCGGTCAAAATTTTTGTCACTTTAAGAAATATTGATGAAGACAAGGATCAGGAGATGCGCAATTTGATAACGCAGGAAATGGAGCGGATTAGAATTTCAAGAGATATTCATGATAGTATTGGTCAAATGCTCGTAGGTACCAGGCTTACGCTTAAAATTAAGATGGAAGATCATGAAGGTCTTGAAGAAATAGATGAGCTATTACATGCCATGATTAAAGAAAGCCGGATGATTATTAACAACTTCGGAATAAGCATCCAAGAAAGTGAAAGTTTGAAGGGGACCTTTACCAGTCTCGCCGAAAAAATGAACAGAGTATATGACGGGATTATAACAATTGATTGGGCAGGTAGCGGGCATGTTAATGATTTGAAAAATGCCACTGCGATATTTAGAATATATCAAGAGGCTCTGTCTAACGCGATAAAATATTCCGAATCCCCAGAGATTCATATAAATGTGCGTAACTATGATAATTTTGATATGGAGGTGATTGATTGGGGTAAAGGGTTTGATTCTGCGAGTATTGAAGTAGGGTTTGGGTCAATTAATATGAAGGAAAGAGCGAAGGAAATTGGTGCAAATGTGGATGTGAACTCTTCTTTGGGGAATGGGACCGTAGTAAGTTTGAGATACGATCAATAGGCTTGAGGGAAAAACGCTAAAAAACGAAGACCACTTCTTGAGTTTTAGCTTCAAAATAATAAGGTATTAATCGAGCTCAAGTTATAAAGTCGATGAGCAGATAAATGATTGACTAACCGTAAACATAAACTGTAAAAGAATCTCAATTTATTTAAGTCTCATGTTCTATTGATTATTTATTAAATAAATGATCAATAGAAAAGATCGTCAAAAAGCTTATTTCGGATAGCGAATTTGACCAGTCCTGTTATGTTTTTAGATCCGGTTTTTTCCATGACAGGGTGCTTGTGAGTTTCTATCGGTCG
>JBLIIJ010000017.1:0-47862 GCA_047635055.1 Cyclobacteriaceae bacterium
ATCACTGGTTTCCGAAAATGTTTGGAAGGATGATGGACGAAAAGCTTGGTTACATTCACTTTTGGGCGACTTTCATAGGTGTTTATTTAGTTTTCTTCCCTCTTCATTATATTGGTATTGCTGGATTCCCAAGGAGATATTACTCCTTCACCTCATTTGACGCGTTTAGCTCATTCACAGATTTGAATTCCTTCGTTTCAGTTGCAGCAATAGTAACATTTGGAGCACAATTCATATTTCTATTTAATTTCTTCTACAGCATGTATAAAGGTAGAAGAGCTCCTCAAAATCCTTGGAACTCAACAACGCTAGAATGGACAGCACCTATTGAGCCTGGTCATGGAAACTGGCCTGGTGCAATACCAAAAGTGTATAGGTGGTCTTATGACTATAGTAAGCCGGGAGCTGAAGATGATTTTATTCCGCAAAATGTCCCATATTCCCATACACCTGAATCAAACTTAGATTTTGAAAAGGAGTTGGCAAAAGGAGAGGGAATAACGTCAAAACCCGCAGATCCAAAGAATGCTGAATAAGAGTTTTGCAAGAAAAATTAATTTTATTACGATAATTGCCGTCTACTTTTTAATATTAGTGGGCGGCATTGTTCGTAATATGGAGTCAGGTATGGGATGTCCAGATTGGCCAAAATGCTTTGGGGCTTATATACCACCAACGTCAGGTATAGATCTACCTGAAGGATATCAGGAATTATATCTAGAAAAACGAATTAAAAAGAACGAGCGACTTTCAGGTTTGCTCTCAAGCTTAGGTTTAAAAAAGTTAAGTGAAAAAGTTATTGAGGAGAAGCAAATTTTATCAACAGATGCTTTTAGTGTAAAGACCGCTTGGGTAGAGTATATTAATAGACTCATTGGTGTTGTTATAGGTTTGTTGATTGTTTTAAATCTTGTGTTGGCTGTAAGAATAAATGGTTTAGGGGTGAAAATACTCGCTTTATCGAGTTTTATTTTGGTATTATTTCAAGGATGGATAGGGTCTCTTGTCGTCTCAACTAACCTTTTGCCTGGCTTCATATCGTTCCATATGGCTGTTGCTTTATTGTTGCTTAGCTTGTTAATAATACAATGGGCAAAGACAGGTCAGGAGCAGAGCGATGGACTGTTGGGATCTTGGGTACTGACTAGTCTTTTAGGTCTGTTCATTATTCAATTATTTTTGGGTATTAATGTAAGGGAACAAATTGATGTCTTAAAATCTTTCGAAATAAGTAAAATGCGATGGATAGAGGAACTGGATATAGTTTTTTACATCCATAGGTCATCTTCATTGGTCATTGTAGGTCTTCTGGGTTTCATATATTACAAAACAAACCTCAATGGCAACAGAAACATAAAGGTTCTCTTGTTGGTTATATTAGTGTTTATAGAGGTAATCATTGGCGCAATAATGGCCTATTTTCAACTGCCCTTCTTAACACAGCCATTCCATTTGTTATTTGGTTCATTGGCCTTTGGAGTGATAGTATATTTGCAAGCGTTAAAATTTTTAAAAAGAAATACATATTAATGAATACGGTTCAGTTGAATCTTAATTGGTTGGAGAAAAGTAGAGCGTTTTACGAATTACTTAAGCCTCGTCTATCGTTTTTAGTAGCTTTTTCCTCAGGATTTGGATATATACTTGCAATTGCTGGACCAATTAATTGGTTGCAATTTTTTATGGTTTTTCTTGGAGGTTTTTTGATTTCAGGTTCGGCCGTCACTATAAATCAAATAATAGAGGTAGACCTTGACAAGCTAATGAAAAGGACAAGTACACGTCCTTTACCAACTGCAAGAGTGACGATAGCAGAGTCAATTCAGTATGCTATTATCTGTGGGTTGATTGGGTTTAGTTTGCTCTATTTCTACACTAACCTTTTGACTGTTCTTTTATCAGTTTTGTCTTTGGTCCTTTATTCTTTTGTTTATACACCCTTGAAAAGGGTAGGGCCTATAGCTGTCTTTGTAGGTGCAATACCAGGAGCGTTACCACCATTATTGGGATGGACAGCTGCAACCGGAGCAATTACTCATGAGGCATTAATTATTTTTGGAATTCAGTTTATTTGGCAATTCCCTCATTTTTGGGCTATCGCTTGGGTGGCGGATGATGATTATAAAAATGCGGGATTCAAACTTTTACCTGGTGGGGGTAAAAAAGATTTAAATACTGCGATTAACATCATGGTGTACACTTTGTTCCTATTGCCATTGGGCTTGCTACCTACTTACTTTGAATTGACAGGCATTGTAAGTGGGGTTATAGCAACGGTCTGTGGGTCTCTTTTTTTAGCACAGACATTCTCCTTAATGAAGGATAATTCAAGAAAGTCCGCGTTGAGGATAATGTTTGGTTCCTTCATATACCTGCCAATAGTACAGATTTCTTACTTGTTAGATAAAATATAATGGACAGTTCAGCAGATATTCCTTTAGGTAGTGTAAGAGTTAAATCAATGCATCCCAAAAAGTTTGCAATGTGGTTATTTATCATCTCTGTAACAATGATTTTTGCAGCTTTGACCAGTGCATATGTTGTGAAAAAAGCAGAGGGTAATTGGTTGCTTTTTGAGTTTCCGGCGATGTTTAATTACACTTCACTAATTATAGTTTTAAGTAGCGTGAGTATGCACTTTGCTTATTTGTCATCAAAAAATAATAATATCATCAATATTAGGATTGGTCTGGCAATTACGGCTATTTTAGCCTTAGCATTTTCGGTAGGTCAATATTTGTCTTGGGGAGAATTGGTAGACGCAAATGTTTTTTTTGTTGGTAATCCAGCAGGTTCATTTATTTACGTTTTTACAGGATTACACATTGCACATCTCCTTGGAGGGCTTATCTTTATATTTATTGTGCTAGTGAGAGCTTTTAAATACGAAGTGCACTCTAAAAGTATGGTAAGTATTGAAATGTGCACAACTTATTGGCACTATCTTGGTGGACTTTGGTTGTATTTATATTTATTTTTGATTCTTAATAACTAGTAACCTAACTATGGCAAACACAGCAATAGCAGCTGAAGAATCTACCACAAATGTTTGGAGTGGTGGAACCACTCCAATGAAAGCCAGCTATGGCAAATTGATGATGTGGTTCTTTTTACTTTCTGATGCCTTTACTTTTTCGGCACTATTGATCACATATGGAATGATCCGTTACAGTCATCAAGCATATTCCGGTATGTTTGATGATTTTGCTTTTTCGCAAGAATACTGGCCGATTCCGGAAATGGTCTTCGAAGCGGTCCCATTCTTACATGGTATTCATGCACCACTTATTTTCGTAGGAATAATGACTTTCGTTCTAATATTGAGCAGTGTGACAATGGTGCTCGCTGTAGAAGCTGGTCATAGAATGGACAGAAGAGGAGTGGAGAAATGGATGCTCTGGACCTTAGTCGGTGGAGTTGCATTTCTAGGATGTCAAGCATGGGAGTGGAGTCACTTTATTCACGGTGCTGATATGAGTAACAATGTAGGAAGCAATACATTCATGGGAGCTAATCTTAGTTTTAACCAGTATGGTCCCCCAAACTTTGCAGCATTATTTTTCTTTATAACAGGATTTCATGGTTTTCATGTTTTCAGTGGTGTGATGTTCAATTTTATTGTTTTTTACCAAACGGTGACAGGAAAACTTGAAAGAGTGGGTCATTATGAGATGGTAGAGAAAGTAGGGCTTTACTGGCATTTTGTAGACCTTGTTTGGGTTTTCGTTTTTACATTTTTCTACCTCGTCTAACTTAAGATATTAATGGAACAACATAATGATCAAGTACAAGTACTACCAGCAGACCCAGCCAAAATTAGAAAGATTTGGAAAGTCGCAGGTATTTTAGGAGCTATTACGGCTATTGAATTTATAATAGCTTTTACTATACCAGCTGGAGGAGCAAGAACGTTTGTGTTTATCGCGCTCACTATATGGAAAGCATTTTACATAGTGTCAGAGTTTATGCATTTAGGTCACGAAAAAAAATCATTAATTATGTCAATTATGCTGCCTGTTTTGTTCATCATATTTTTTATATTCATTATGATGTACCAAGGAGCGCGGATATTTGACGCTCTGAATTAATTGTATCATAGAATTTAATTTGGAATCATGCTTTGTAAAAGGCATGATTTTTTTTTAACAAAAAAGTTAATTGTCAGTCTAATATCTAATGAAACGAAGGTTATTAATAATTTTGTTTTTTATCGTTGTTTTTGGTTTTCCGATTTCCTGGTATTTTATACTTCAGGTATTTGGAGAAAATCAATTCGAGCTTCCAGTGATACGAACTTTAGATAAGGGATGCTTTGAAAATGACAATGCACAGGCCTTTCTATTTATAAGGGAAAATGGATACAAAGAAGATTTTAATTTGTCTAAGCGGATTAATAAAAAGTTGTCGTTGACAGAATTAAATATTCAATTAAGTTTTGATCAGGTTTGTCTTAATGAAAAGGATATGATCTTTGTGGATAGTACAGGTAGAGTAAGAGGTGAATTTGATTTGAATAGAGAGGATATAGATCGGTTGTTTGCGGAAATGGATATATACATGTTGAATATAAAAAGGAATAAAAATGAGTGACAATAGGATAAAGCGTATTATCATCGTTATTTCAATTGTTGTACCCGTTCTTGTGGCGCTGTTGTTATTTACACCAATAACAACAGGAATAGGGGCTTCATGGATCAATTTATTACCAGTATTTCATGCAATTATAAACTCAGCAACAAGTGTTATTTTGATATTGGCAGTATGGTCAGTGATTAAGGGTAAAATCGCATGGCATAAGAAATTAATGTCGGTAGCTTTTGTATTAGGAGGACTCTTTTTACTGTCGTATGTACTGTATCATTCGTCTACGGACTCAGTTAAATATGGAGATATTAATGGAGATGGGCTTTTATCAGACACAGAAGGTGATTTAGTCTCAACAAGTAGAATTATTTACCTAGTTGTTTTGTTAAGCCATATAGTATTATCAGTTATTGTTTTACCCTTGGTGTTATTTACGTTTTATTATTCCTTGACTGAAAAAATTGAAAAGCACAAAAAAATTGTGAAGTTTACTTTTCCAATTTGGCTTTATGTGTCTATTACTGGTGTAATTGTTTATTTAATGATAAGTCCATATTACTAGCATGACTTTATTTAATAGAATATATTTTTTTTGTGGAGGAGTGCTATTGCCAATCTTGATTAATGCGCAATGTTCGATGTGTAGAACCCAAGTGGTGAATAACGTTAGTCATGGTGAGACTGCTTTGGCTGCCGGACTGAATTTAGGTATTATTTATCTTTTTGTGACACCCTATATTGCGATAGGGATAGTTGCATTTTTTTGGTTTAAAAACGCAAAAGTTAATGAAAAGAAAAAGCGCTTTATCCGCGATATTAGAAGCTAAATGTCCACAATGCCGACAAGGTAAAATGTTTCTAGAACCAATTTATAAAATCAATAAATTGGCTGACATGCCTAAGAAATGCGAAATATGTGGTTTTTATTATGAAAGGGAGCCAGGATTTTTTTACGGGGCTATGTATGTGAGCTATGCCTTATCCGTGGGTGTGTTCTTATCGACAGTGTTTGTTTTATACTGGATATTTCAGGATCCATCCTTAACGACTTACATAGTATCTATTGTTACCACTTCTATGATTTTGTATCCTTTTACATTTCGCTATTCACGGGTATTGTTTCTTAATATCTTTGGAGGTGCAGAATACAAACCACTTGACTAACACTGCTAAAAAAAATACTTTATCAAAATTCATTTTTTTAGTATTTAGTGTTCTCCTTATAACGAGTTTTCTATACTCACTATTTTTTTTAACTGAGAATGAACAATCAGTTCAAGAAAGATTCAATGATAACTTAGTTCATCAAAAGAACGATTTAAAAGTTTTTAAGGAACAATTATCCGTCTACTCCAACCCTTTTGATATTGCGCATAAGAACTTGTTTAGGAAACAGGTATTTATAAATGATCGCTTGATTTACTGGAGTGATGATGCTTTGTTTCCTGAGGTAGGTATGGTAGAGACTGCTCAGACCATTATAAACTCAAAAATTGGTAGTGGTATTGTCATGGTAGAATCAATTGGTGATTCTACTGGAATCATTATTGTCTCTTACTTGCCTATTGTCATTGATTATTCATCTAAAAATCAATTTCTAAGAACCGAATTAAATGATGTTGTTTTTGTTGGTGATGCGGTAATTGATTTATCGAAAAGTAATAGCGTTTTAATCTTCGAAAGTAAAACAATCTTAAACTACCGGTTATTAGATAGATTTCCAGAAGGTTCAGTCTATGTTATTTTTATAATTCTCGTTCTTTTCACGTCCAGTGGAATATGGTGGATTTTCCTATCACTTAAAACGAATAGAAACTTAGTTTCATTTTGTGCAATACTCATTTCAAGGGTAATTATTGAAGTTATTGTCATTCGAATTGGTGGCATTTCGATTTTTGAGCCAATCAATTATACCTCACCATACTTTGGAAATTCTGTAGGTCAATTATTACTCAATGTACTAGTTGTTTTGGCATTGGTCCTAATTTTTAAAGAACATATTCAAAGGTCTTTAGGACGTTTACCCTCAATTATATTCGGATTTTTGATTCCGATGATTTTGATAGGTCTTTTGAATTTATATGCCTTATTGATCAGTGATATCATTGAAAACTCACAAATAGACCTTGATATAACCAGTTCTCTATTATTCAACGATGTAAAATTAGGGTTGCTCGTAAGTATCATTTTATCCATGCTTACATTAACTGTTCTTACGAGAACAACTTTAAGTTTTTTAAGGGCAAAATCTTTACGCTATTTCCTTTTAGTCTTTTCTGTTATGGAAATAGTGATACTTTATGTGAATCAAGGAATGTTCTTAAATACTTTTCCGTTGGTAGTTTCCATCGGACTGGCGCTTTTTTTTGGATTCAATTCTTTAACTATAAAACTAGATTTTCATTTTTTTACCTCTTTATTATTGATCGCTGTTGGTATTGCTGGTATTACATCATCTGTCATATACCAGGAGTCAGAGAAGGATACATTAATAAGCAAACAAAAATTCGCTAATACGCTGTTGATTCATAATGACTTCACAGCAGAGCTTCTGTTGAATAGTTCACTTTCACGAATCTCGAAGGACGGGTACATTAGGTCTCGATTTTTAAGTGAAAAATTAAGTAGTGATCTTATTGAAAATAGAATTCGAAATGAATACTTGAGTCCTTACTTTAATAAATATGCGCTTGATATCTATTTGGTCAATAACGAATCGAATTATATTTATAATCCAAGTCACTTAGATTTTTCGTTAGGAGATAGTAGTAAAATATCTGCTACAGCGTTTCCTGACATTTATTTAATAGCGAGTGAAAAGTCAGGTATTCCGGATAAATATATGGCAGAGGTTGATTTTAGATCTATTGGAGGTGAACTGGGCAGGTTAATTCTTGTCTTTTCTTTGAAGAAGTATATTCCTAAGAGCGTATATCCTCAGTTGCTTAGTAGTCAGATGTTTACAAAAGATGTTGATTTTGACTATGCCGTTTTTAATAACGGCAATTTAATTTACAAAAGAGGAAAACATCCTTTTGAGAATGCTATTGACATTTCTTTTTTTAATAATCAGAAGTTATATGAAGAAGGAATAGCATTGGATGGATTTGCATATTATGGAGTAGAGACGTCAAGTGGTGACAAAATAATAATTTCTACGCCATTGTATTCTATACAAAAGATATTACAAAACGCAAGTTTTTACTTTACCCTATTTCTACTTATTTGGCTTTTTATTTTAATGATATATATGGTAACTAATAGGCTAAAGTTATCATTGTCATCAAAAATACAAATTTCGTTGAGTATTTCTATTTTCATTCCAATGATAGTAGTGGCCGGCGCGTTATTAACTACGCTAAGCACTTCTTATAGGTCAGAAATTGATAGAAACTTTAGTAAACGCTCGTTTAACATGGCTGAAAGCCTTATTGAACTCACGGAAAAGTACTTATCAGGGAAGATAAATCAAGCAGAATATGCAAACCGCATAGTTTCTAACGCAGAGATATCGCAGAATGACTTGAACATTTATGATGTGAATGGAAGGCTACTGGTGTCTAGTCAGCCTCAAATATTCAATAAAAACTTACTTAGTGGGCTTATAAATCCTATGGCCATTAATGCGTTAAAATTTGGTAACGAACAAGGTATAATCTTAGACCGAAATATCGGGAAAGTAGAATTTAAAAGTTCATATACAGCCATAAGATCATACCGAGATGGAAGACTTTTAGCTTTTTTATCTATGCCGTACTTTGACAGTAAAAACCACTTGAGGAAACAGCAGATTGAAGTTTTTAACAATGTAACAATTGTTTTTACTTTGATTTTTATAATCGCCTATTTTGCTGAAAATGCCTTTGTTGGTCGCCTAATTCTACCATTAAAGAAAATTGCAGAGAAACTTTCCAGAACCAAACTAGAGGAATCTAATGAACGATTAGAGTACGATGGTGATGACGAGATAGGACAGTTGGTGAATGAGTATAACGCAATGCTTGTTAAGCTAGATGAGAGTAAGGAAGCATTAGCGGAAAGTCAAAAGGAATCAGCTTGGAAGGAAATTGCTCGGCAAGTAGCACACGAAATTAAAAATCCATTAACACCAATGAGACTTAGAATTCAGCAATTGCTCAGGTCGACAATGATGGATGATAATCATCAAAGAGTGTTGAATTCATTGATTGATCAGATAGATAGTCTTAGTTCCATTGCCGATTCCTTTTCAGCCTATGCGACAATGCCAGCTCCAAAGAATGAGCGCTTTGAAATTGTATCAGTAATTAAATCTGCCATGGAGGTTTACCAAACAGACGATGTTAAAATAGTGTTTGAAGTAACTGGAAATGAGTCATATGTGAATACAGATCCTAAACTCTTTTCCCGTGTAATGACGAATATTGTATTAAATGCTATTCAATCTGTAAAAGAAGAAATACCAAAGATTAGTGTGAAAATAGCGTCCAAAGAAAAGTCAGTGCTTGTCACGATTGAGGATAATGGAGAAGGAATGTCTGAAGAGGTACAAAGAAACGTTTTTAAGCCGTATTTTAGTACCAAAAGGACAGGAAGTGGAATTGGGCTGGCTGTTGCTAAAAAAGGTATTGAGAACGCAGGTGGAAATATATGGTTTGAATCATCGGAAGGAAAGGGCACTTCATTTTTTATTAAGCTACCTAAGGAATAGTATTTTCCTGATATTTGTTCTAAGCTCTTGGTTCAAAACAGTAGCTCAAACTACAAATCTTAAATGTGAAAAATACTTAGTATCGAAGCGTGTTATACTCAAAGATGAAATATTTGATAGGGCGTCTTTAGAGGTTAGAGGCGTTATAGGTTTTCACTATGATGCTGAAAAGAATTTAGTTATGATTCCATCTAGCGCACAAGAAGACTCTGTTGAGATTTGCTATCGGGTTTTGCCAACCGAATTATTAGCGCCATTTTATGTGCGAAATAGATCGACATATTCGCAAGTACGTGAATATGGCAAGAAACCACCCTCAACTAATCAACAGGTAGCTAAGCCCAACATCTTTGAGTTTAATAATGTAGATATGGTAGGGGCGATCTCCAGAGGAATTACTGTCGGTAATAACCAAGATTTGGTTGTCAACTCTGCGCTTAATCTACAAATTGATGGAAAACTTAGTGATGAGTTATCTATTCGAGCCAATATTACCGATCAAAATATTCCTTTCCAACCTGAGGGAAATACGCAACAAATTCGAGACTTTGATAATGTTTATATACAATTATATGGCGCGAACTACTCGCTAACGGCTGGGGATATTGTTTCAACAAATGCTAATGATGACGGATACTTTTTACGTTACCGAAAAAATGTACAAGGATTATCAACCAAGATTAACTATAAAATCAATGAAAATTGGGTTGGTTCAAGTACTGGGTTAATTTCGATAGCGAAGGGACAATTCACTTCTACGAGTTTAGCACCAATCGAGGGTGTTCAGGGACCTTATAGACTTAGAGGAGCAAATAATGAACGCTTCATTATTGTTTTGGCCAATAGCGAAAAGGTTTACGTGGATGGACTTCTACTAGAAAGAGGTTTTGATCGAGACTACACCATAGATTATAATCAAAGTGAAATTACCTTCAGTAACAACATATTAATCACGAGGTTTTCGCGTATTAGAGTCGACTTTGAATATGCTGATCAGTTTTATGGTAGAACAAATGTAAATTTATCTCAATCATTTCAATCAGAAAAAAGTACCTTTTATCTGAACTTTTACCAAGAAAAGGATAATCCGAATAACCCATTTGGGTTTAAAAATGATCAAGAAAATACACTATTACTTTCCTTAGCAGGGGATAATACTAACCAAGCTTTTATTTCGGGTATAGATTCTATAGGCGTGCAAGGAGGGGCTATTCTCTATTCAAAAGTTGATACTATAGTGAATGATAGAAATTATGAAATTTTGGTCTACAAGCCCTTTGATGAAGGGAATGTATATCAAGCAAGTTTTACAGAAGTAGATGAGCGAAAAGGAGATTATGTTTCAGTTAATAGTACGGCAAATGGTCAAATATATCAGTGGATTGCGCCAATAGATGGGTTGCCACAAGGAAATTTCATTCCACAACTACGGGTCAATACTCCGAATAAAAAACAGCTGACAGTTCTTGGGGCATCTCAAAAGTTGTCCAAATTCGATAAAGTCTACGCAGAATTGGCAATATCAAATACTGATCTTAATTTATATTCAGTATTGGATGATAACGATAACACAGGGCACGCATACAAGTTCGGTTACCTCTCTGAAGGGAGACCGTTATTAACGGACTTTAAGTTAGATGCAGAAATATGTTTTGAACATAATGCTAAAAATTTTCAATCCATAGATCGGTTTAGATCCATAGAATACGATAGAAGTTGGTCTTACAATTCCTTGAATGATACTATTACAAGGTCAGATAATATTTTTATTGGTAAGCTAAGAGTCTGGAAAAAGGAAGATCAGAGCTTGAGTTATGAGTTTAGTAAGCGGGATAGAGAAGATGTGGTTGATGGGTACAAGCATAACCTTAAACTCAACAATCAATTCGGTGATTTTCTTTTAAGATCCGAGACTTATTACTTGAATTCTGAAACAATCATGTCTCAATCAGAATGGTTCCAAAATGTCAATGATATTCGTTTTAACCGATGGTCAGTTCAGCCAGGATATCAATTTGTCATAGATAGGCATAAAGAATCTCTTGGTGATAGTATACGCTCATCTTTGATGAATTTTGAAGCGCATAATTTTTATATTGAAACAAGCGACACGACAAAAATAAAAACTAGAATTGATTTCGTTTCTCGTCAAGACCGTATTCCACTGTCCGGGGAACTCAGAAAGTACACACAGTCAGACGAACTAAAATGGCGATTAAGCACGCAAAACATTGAAAATCATAAGATAAAGTTGAATTTCACCTATCGAAAAGTCAACGAATATTTGACGAATCGAACGGAGAATAATGTATTGGGTCTCTTGTCATGGAATAGTCATTTTTTAAATAAATTGATTTCTAATACACTTCAATATAGTACATCAAATGCACGTGAATTAAGACGTTCTTTTGTCTTTATTCAAGTACCCAGCGGTCAGGGAACCCATACTTGGCGCGATGAAAATGAGGACGGTAGTCAAGATGTAAATGAATTTTATTTGGCTGTAAATATTGATGAAAAGGAATATGTCAAGATATTTACACCAACGGATGAATATATCAACGCCTTTCAAACAACCTACCTCCAAACATTAGATATTAAATCTCCTAAAAATTGGAAAGAGGCGTCATCAATACTTTTTCGTTCTTTAGCGAAGTTGACTTTTAACATGCATTTAAATATTAATTCAAAATCCACAGATAACTCGACGAGTCGACTTAATCCATTTGCTGTGAATGCCTCAGATACAGCAACTATTTTCTTAAGAAGCAGTAGAAGATTTTCTTTTTTTTATAACAGAAATGCTGCGGGTTTGGCCATAGATCTCACGATTAACAATTCGGACTCCAAGTCACTGTTGAGTAATGGCTTTGAGCTAAGAGAAAGGCGAGAGTTAATCTCAAATATACGTTGGCCATTGAGTTCACAATTTGTCTTTCGCGTAAGATCTACTAACGGATCATTAAATAATTCATCCGATTTCCTAGTCTCAAGGAATTATAATATTTCAATCTTAGGCACAGAGCCAACGATTGTTTGGCAGCCATCAAATAAGTTGAGAATGACGACCGATTTTCGATACAATTATAAAAACTCAGTGGATACTGAAGAACTTAATTATTCTAGAATCACGAAAATTGGTTCAAATTTGGATATAATAAGATCAGGAAAAGGAACCATCAACATTGGGTTTGAATGGATAAATATTGATTTTAAAGGGGAGGAGCAAAGCGCTTTAGGCTATGAGCTATTAGAAGCTTTACGTCCAGGCTCAAATCAGCGTTGGAATGTGAACTGGCAGCAAAATATAAAGTCAGGACTTCAACTCTCAGTAAGGTATAATGGTAGGAATTCTGAGTCCCAGCGAATGATTCATTCTGGAAGCATGAGCCTAACGGCGTTTTTCTGATTATTTAATCAGCTTCATCATTCGGTTGGCGAACACAAAGTCATTCAACTCTTTTATATCGGACTTGGTAATATTCTCTTTGCTACCTTCCCAAAGTTTATCTCCTTTATAAAGGAAGATCACCTTTTGTCCGATTTCTATCACAGAGTTCATATCGTGGGTAACGATTACCGTAGTGATCCCATACTCTTCTGTTATTTCAGCAATCAGATCATCGATGGTTATGCTTGTTTGAGGATCTAGTCCAGAATTAGGCTCATCACAGAATAAATAATTGGGTTTATTCACGATCGCACGTGCAATCCCAACTCTTTTTTTCATTCCACCGCTTATTTCTGAGGGCATCAGTTTGTTTACATTTTCTAAGCCTACTCTTTGAAGACAAAAATTTACTCTATCCATCTTTTCATCTTCGGGCATATCGCTTAAGACGTCAAGGGGGAACATGATGTTTTTCTCAACGTTTTTACTGTCAAATAGCGCACTACCTTGAAACAGCATGCCTATCTCTCTTCTTATCTCAGTTTGTAGCTCTTTATTACCCGTTGTGAAGTTACGCCCATTATACAATACAACGCCTTCGTCAGGTTGCACCAAGCCCACCATACATTTCAACAGCACACTTTTTCCAGTACCGCTTGAGCCAATGATCAGATTAGTTTTCCCAGACTCAAAAGTTGCATCGATACCGTTGAGCACGTGCTTTTCTTTAAAAGACTTTTCAATGTTTTGAATTTCGATCATCCCAATAAAAGTTGTGCGAGTAAATAATCAGCAAAAAGAATCGCAATACAACTGTTGGTAACAGCAGCTGTAGAAGCTTGGCCTACCTCTAGCGCACCACCTTTGGTGAAGAACCCTTTATATGCAGAGATGGCAGCTACCAAGAAAGCAAATACAAAAGCCTTTATCAACGCAAAGAAAATGTTGAATTCTATGAATTCGGCGCGTATCCCGTAGATATAATCGTATCCTGAAATAAGGCCAGTCATAACACTGGTTAAATACCCACCATATATGGAAAGAAATGCTGAGAAAATGACAAGTGCTGGATACATCAATACGGATGCAATAATCTTTGGTAGGACCAAATACGATGATGCGTTGATTCCCATTACTTCAAGAGCATCGACTTGCTCCGTAATGCGCATGGTACCAAGTTCACCAGCAATGTTAGAACCAACCTTACCTGCATACACAATCGCTATGATTGTAGGAGATAACTCTAAAATGGTCATGTCCCTGACAACAAGTGCGATGACATAGTCTGGTATAAAAGGACTGACAAGATTAAAGGCGGTCTGTATCGTAGTGACCGCTCCCATGAATGTAGAAACGATGGCAACAATTAAGATGGAATTATAACCTACTTTTATACATTCGTCAATGGTCAGTTTGAAGTAAGTTGAAAAACTTTCTCGTCTAACGAAAAGGCTCGATATAAATATTAAAAATTTTCCTAAGCTACGCATATATGAGGCTCTGCACAGTTCTATTTAGATTTGCCGAAATTAGCAAAGATCAAACTGGTATTTGATAATTTTGATTTTAAATTAAAAGAAATACGAATAATCTTCAAGTCACACTTATATATCGAGATATACAAATGGTAATCCCAATTGATCAGTAATATAGATGTTGAACAAAAAATGTATTGTGAAGTATTTAAAGTGAAAGGTTCGATTTAAAAGAATAAAATTATTGGTAGATGAGTAATAAAGACAAGTTAGTAGTAGTTACGGGTGGCACAAAAGGAATTGGCAAATCAATTATAGAGCAATTTGCAAAAGAAGGCTTTGTGATTTGTACCTGTTCAAGAAATGAGGCTGAACTAAGCGACCTTAGAGATTATATCGAGCGTCAGTACAAGACTAAATTATTGTTTGTTAAAGCTGATTTGTCAAAACGATCAGATGTCGAGACTTTTGTTAATTTCATTATTTCAACCGGCTTAAAAGTGGAGGTTCTGGTGAATAATGCAGGAAGGTTTGTTCCTGGTGAAATTCATAATGAGGATGAGGGCGTATTGGAAGATTTGATTAATACCAACCTTTATAGCGCTTATCATTTGACAAGAGGACTTATTCCACAAATGAAAAAGGATAAGTCGGGATATGTGTTCAATATCTGCTCTACAGCAAGTATTATGGCTTACGCCAATGGTGGATCTTATTCAATAAGTAAATTTGCGATGTATGGTATGTCAAAAGTACTTCGAGAGGAGATGAAGAGTTTTGGCGTAAAGGTAACATCTGTTATGCCAGGGGCCACTTTAACAGCAAGCTGGGAAGGTGCGGATATACCCCCAGAAAGATTTGTGAAACCTGAGGATGTCGCAATCATGGTTTTATCTACTTATTTGCTTAGTGATAGAGCTGTGGTGGAGGATTTAGTAATTAGACCACAATTAGGAGATTTATAGATCAACATTTCCTGTACTAAAGAGTTAAGACTACATAATTAAAGATTCATGAACGTAGCAGATCAGCAAATCGTTAGTAAAATTAGATATACTAATAGCCTGACAAATTATAATCGCCGTAAAACCAGAGAAGTAATGATTGGTAATGTACCTATGGGAGGAGATAATCCCATTAGAGTACAAAGCATGACGACTATAGATACCATGGACACACAGGGGAGTGTCGATCAAGTACTTCGAATGGTTGAGTCAGGCTGTGAATATGTTCGAATTACCGCTCCAAGTATCAAAGAAGCTCAAAATCTACAGGAAATTAGAAACGAACTGCATAAGCGAGGTTGTTTTGTGCCGCTAGTGGCTGATATTCATTTTACACCTAATGCTGCAGAATTAGCTGCGAAAATTGTTGAAAAGGTACGAGTGAATCCAGGTAACTATGCTGATAAAAAGAAATTTGAAGAAATAGAATACACAGATCAGGCGTATGCTGATGAACTCGTCAGAATAAGAGAAAAGTTTAGCCCGCTTGTAGAGATTTGCAAAGAGCACGGTACAGCTATGAGAATAGGAACCAATCATGGTTCTCTCTCTGATCGCATAATGAGTAGATATGGAGATACTCCACTCGGCATGGTCGAGTCTGCGCTAGAGTTTATTCGAATATGTGAGGATTTAGGATATTTTGAAATTGTGGTATCGATGAAATCGAGTAACCCACAGGTAATGATTCAAGCTTACAGGCTTTTGGTTCAAAAACTCGATGAGGAAGGACTTCAGCCATACCCTTTGCATTTGGGTGTTACGGAAGCAGGAGAAGCAGAGGATGGAAGAATAAAATCGGCACTAGGAATTGGGACATTATTAGAGGAAGGATTGGGTGATACCGTTCGTGTATCTCTTACAGAAGAGCCTGAAGTAGAAGCGCCAGTCGCTATAGTACTTGTCGATCGCTTGGAAGATAAGGAATACCAAGAGCTCTTAGAAGAGACTTCCTTAGTTAATTTTAATCCATTTGAGTTTGTAAAAAGAGCCACACATGAAGTGCTCAATTTTGGAAATGACAATGTTCCTCGTGTTATAGCCAACCTATCATCCTACGGCACTATTGGGGTTTCGAATCTCAAATCAGTGGGTCATTTTTATTTGTCGGCAATGGACAAGTGGACAATGAATGACGTTGGAGTAGATTATATCTACTCAGGTTCAAATCCTACCAGTTTTATGTTGCCAAATGGTTTGCGAGAGATCTTAGATTTTGATTGTTGGAATCAGCTTGAGGATAGAAAGAATAAATATCCAATAGTGACACTGGATCATGCTTCTTTAATCAATAGTGAAGAAGCCATTTTTGTTCTTCTAGACGAGCAAAGCATTCATGAAGAGAATGTAGCGCAATTAGCTTCGCTTAAAAATGCGGTATTCATTCTTGTTGCCAGTAGTGTCAATGCGTTTCTACATCTAAGATTGGCTATCAATCGATTGGTAAAATTTGGTATTACGAATCCAGTTACAATTTTCAGACATTACGCGGATTTAAATGCAGATGCAAAAATGATGTTTCCTGCGACGGACGTTGGAGGACTACTTGTTGATGGATATAGTGATGGGATTATGTTATCCTATGATCCTGAAGAAGGGGAAGACGTTGTGAAGTTAGCCAATGAGACATCCTTCGGTATTTTACAAGCAGCACGAGCTAGAATTACTAAAGCAGAATATATTTCATGCCCGAGTTGTGGCCGTACTTTGTTTGATCTACAAGAAACAACGGCAATGATTCGAAAAAGAACGGATCATTTAAAAGGAATTAAAATTGGCATAATGGGGTGTATTGTAAATGGTCCTGGTGAAATGGCCGACGCAGATTATGGTTACGTTGGTTCAGGAAAAGGTAAAATCACCTTATACAAAGGAAAAGAAGTAATAAAAAGAGGAGTACCATCCGAAAATGCATTGGATGAATTGATAGAATTAATTAAAAAAGGTGGAAACTGGATTGAGGCAAAAGAAGTTATTGGATCATGAGTGAAAAAGAAGAAGAGAAAAAAGGAACAAGTTATTATTTAGGATTAGGGGAAGTATTTACTTACTTTTTTCGAAAAAAAGATCCAAATAGACCAACGAATACAAGTTTAAAAATGATGCATGGAGTCAATAAGATTTCAATTATCATGTTTTTGATATGTCTAATTGTGATAATTTCTCGTTTTGTAGTTCGATCGTTTTAGGAGTGAACATTGAGGAGTATAGGGATTATTGTTTATTTAAACCAGGGGTAACAGAAGGTTTACCTTTTGATGATAATACGCTTGTTTTTAAAGTTATGGGTAAAATATTTGCCTTGGCTAATATGGATCCCTTTCAAAGTGTTAACTTAAAATGCGAGCCTGAATTAGCACTTAAATTACGAGCGCAATTTACGGCAGTAATTCCTGGTTACCATATGAATAAAAAACATTGGAATACCGTAGAAATAAACGGAGATGCGGCTGAAAATCTAATTAAAGAGTGGATTGATAATAGTTATATCCTAGTCGTTAAAGGGTTGACCAAAAACCTCAAAACAGAACTTAGCCTTTATGATTAATTATTTTTTAGTGTTTTTAACTTTTCTTTTTTCTTTTGCTTGTGCAGATTCGAAAGAGTCATCCAATCTATCTTTTGTTGAAATAGAAAAGCAAGAGCCATTGGAGGGAGACACTGAAAAAGAAAATACATCAAAGACTATTCTTGATACCATGAAATTTTTAGCCTTAGGAGATTCTTACACTATTGGGGAAAGTGTAGCAAATGATTTGAGATGGCCAGTACAGTTGGTTTTGCAATTGGCTGACCAGGGATTTATTTTTAATGAGGAGTCTCCAAGAATAATAGCAAAAACTGGCTGGACAACAGATGAGCTACAGTCTGCCATTGATGATGATAAGCCATCTAATGATTTTGATCTTGTTTCTTTGTTAATTGGCGTCAATAACCAATATCGAGGATTTGATATCATTAATTTTAAGAAAGAATTCGAGTCATTATTAAAACAAGCAATAACTTTTGCAGATGGTGATAGGACTAAGGTTTTTGTTCTTTCTATTCCTGATTGGGGGGTAATGCCTTTCGCAGAAGGTAGAGATCGAAATAAAATTGCGGAGGAAATTGATGCTTACAATGCAATAGGATTATCGCTCTGTCAACAGTATCAGGTGAGGTATTTTGATATCACCCCGATATCTCGAAAGGCGACAATTAACAACGAATTGGTTGCTTCTGATGGGTTGCATCCTTCTGGTGAAATGTATAGACTTTGGGTCGCAGACATACTTTCTTGGGCCAAAGAAACGTTGAGCAATTAAAAACTCTTGCCCTTAGCTCCATATCTATTTTATTTGCAATCAAAATAGACCTATTTTAGAGGCTGAAAACGGTGTATGTACATTTGATGCGATTATCTATCATTATTTTTACAATTAGTTTGGCTTTTTCAAGTTGCCGTGACAAAGTGATATGTCCGGCATTTCAAAGTACTTACATATTGGACGACTCAGTTCGCGCTGCTTATTATTCCTATCTCTGGAAAGTCAGCAAGGAGGAACGCTTGAATTACTTAGCAACTCAAAAGACTTCAACTCAATCGTATGAAGAATTAGATTCTTTGGGTAATCCAATTGATAGTCTTGGTCCTGCCATTGCTGCTTTAGGAGGGAAGGTGGATTATTTTGATTACGCGGAAAAATATATTGTGCCTGAGAGGGAAGTAAAAAAGTCAAAGTTCGGTATTGTCAAATATGAGCCATATTGGCTTAAAAATCAGCGTTTGAAAACTGCGCCAATGGAGAATATATTGACTCCAGAAAAAGAAAAAGTGGATACGGCGACAAACGTAGATGTGGGAGAGTTCTTAGCATCAGATTTCATTATGGATACACTAAATGCTGATTCGACTTCAATCGTTGAGGTGTCCAATGCAGACTCAACGGGTTATGCGCTTCCGACCCTTGCACGTGCACCACCACCACCACCCAAAAAGGAAACAAAATACTTGTATAGATATGACCCGAAGGATAAGGCCAATAACGTGGAGCAAGCGTACTACAACAAATACTTTGGTCAATTACTAGTTGATAATAAAAGAGAACCATTGCCAGAGCCACTAGATACCGCAGCTATAGACGATGAAGAGCTAATGGAGGTGGACGAGTCAGATACTACTAAGTTGATTGAAAGGAAAGGATTTGGATTACGCCTTAATTTTGGTAAAAATAAAAATAAGAAGAAAAAGTCTGATGATGACGAAGATATATTTGAAGAATTAGATGAAAGCACTGATCCTGCTGAAATTAACAACGAGGGTTCTGATGAGAATGAAGGAAATTAATTTAGGGCTAGTTAGGTAGAAGCACTTTGCTAATTGTTGGTTCTTGAGGAACGGTCAAATTGACCATCAAGGTCCCACGGGATCAAACGTGATAAGTATTTTATTTCCAGAGGAATTTTTTTTAAAAACTAGATAAGGCAGCTGAATAAAACTTAATCTTTAGAGAAAAAAAAATCCGTTGAACTTAATCAACGGATTTTTTTCGATTAAACTTAAACGAACAGACGTGGCGGCTCTGTGCTTGATTGAACTTTGGTCTTTTTCAAACCCAAAAAAACCAGAAAGGAAGAAATAATTATTAACGTAATGGCGGTGACTATTTTCTTCATGGCGATTATTATTATATGGTAAAGATATCATCCAAGCTCGCCGAAATCAATACCCTATTTATGGTATATTAACAACTTATTTTATTCATATTCTATGTTTCAAAATGAAAATCAGCAATACTAAAGCCCTATTTGGTTTTAAACTTCCCCCTACGATGCTGCTTCTTTTTTGGTTAGGTCAATGAAAAGAGTAATGCACAAGCATCATTCAAATCGATCGTCTTCAGTTTGCGATTAGTCATTGATTTAGCTTCGACTAAGTTTGAGATTTATTCTTTTAGGAACACTCAAAATTGAGTATCGAATAAGTTTAAAATAGTTAAATCAATTTCCTTTAGATCAGAGAATCACCCATTCTCAATAATTGGCCTTCGAATCATTCGGGGAAATTCCTTTACTTAAAATCTAATTGTATAAAATTAAGGAGCGCTACCTTATTATGGAAGCGCTCCTTGCTTTAGCGAATCAAATTACGACATTGATTATTTTATTGGGAACGACAATGATTTTTTTAGGGTCTTTTCCATCGAGCCATTTTTGTACAAGTTCATTTTGGAGTACCATTGTTTTCATCTGCTCCTGTGGTACATCTGAAGCAAACGATATTTTTGCACGCATTTTACCATTGATCATAATAGGATACTCTTTGGAATCTTCCACTAAGTATTTTGCTTCAAAAATAGGATATGATTCGTCAAACACGGTTGTTTCATTACCAAGGGCGTGCCATAACTCTTCAGCCAAATGCGGTGCATATGGCGCGAGAAGTATGACCAAAGGTTCTAAAACTGAGTTCTTGTTACATTTTAAAGAAGACAACTCATTAGTCGCAATCATGAAATTACTTACCGAAGTATTCAGTGATAGTCTCTCAATATCTTCTTCGATTTTCTTTATCAGGGTATGAAGTACTTTATACTCAGCTTTTGATGGCTTTTCAGTACTAATATTTATAGCATCGTTTTTAAAGAATAATGCCCAAAACCTTTTCAGGAACTTAGACACGCCTTCGATACCATTCGTATTCCATGGTTTACTTTGCTCTATAGGACCAAGAAACATTTCGTACATACGAAGTGTATCGGCACCATACTTTATGACCAAATCATCTGGATTTACCACGTTATATTTGGACTTAGACATTTTTTCCGTCTCACGACGTACTTTTATAAATTGTTCTCCATTTGAATCTTTTTCCCACCAGACGTCTTCTATTCCTTTTAATGCAGGGTCGAATCTTTGGTCTTGTAATAGTTTCTGAAATTCTGAATAGAATAATCTTCCTTCATCATCAACATAAGCACTGTCAATTCGAGATTCTTTATAAACTAGAGTGGAAGCTTTATATTTTTTACCATTAATTTCAAAATGACCTTCTTTTACTGGAGACATATAAACCAATCTCTCTTCACAATCTTCTTGAACCACCCCTTGTTCATCTGTAGATAGGCAACTCTGTAGTTGAATAAAAGAAGAGATACCCTGAATCATCCCTTGATTCACCAGCTTTTTAGCATATTCTTTTACTTCGATTATCCCTAGGTCGTAAAGGAACTTAGTCCAGAACCGTGAATAGAGTAGGTGGCCAGTGGCATGTTCACTTCCTCCCATATAAAAATCTACTTCTTTCCAATATTTAAGGGATTCGGCTCCAGCAAATTCTTTTTCATTGTGTGGATCCATATATCGGAAGAAATACCAACTTGAACCCGCCCAACCTGGCATGGTCGTAGTTTCATAGGCATCACCATTTTTTGGAGCCCAATTTTCTGCCCTGGCTAAAGGCGGCTCTCCGTCTTCTGTAGGGAGAAACTTATCTACATCGGGAAGACTTAATGGCAATTGATCATCTTCCAATAAATAAGGCAATCCGTTTTTATAATAAATAGGAAAAGGCTCACCCCAATATCTTTGACGGCCATATACCGCATCGCGAATTTTATAATTCACTTTTTTGGTACCAATTCCTTTTTCTTCAGCAACTTCTATTGCTTTATTAATAGCTGCTACTGGAGAAAGTCCATCTAAAAATCCAGAATTGATCATTTTACCTGTTTTGGTAGCATCCGCTTCTGTATCCGTCACTTTTTGACTATCAATTATTTTGATAATCGGAAGATCAAAATGTTTGGCAAAGTCAAAATCTCTTTGGTCTCCGCTAGGGACGGCCATGACTGCACCAGTGCCATATCCCGCTAAAACATAATCAGCAATCCAAATGGGTACTCTTTCTCCAGAGAATGGATGTGTCACATAGCTTCCTGTAAATTCTCCGGAGATATGCTTTACATCGCTCATTCTGTCACGTTCCGAGCGATTTTTTGCCATTTCGACATATTCAGCGATTTTGGTCTGCTGATCTTTTGTGGTTAATTCTGGAACTAGCGCACTTTCAGGTGCAAGTACTAGAAAAGTAACGCCATATATGGTGTCCATTCGTGTGGTGAAAACACGTATGGATTTTTCACTGTTTTCTATTTGAAAATCTAATTCCGCACCTATAGATTTACCAATCCAGTTTCGCTGCATTTCTTTGATAGAGTCGGGCCAATCCAAAGTCTCCAAATCGTTAATCAACCGATCTGCATAAGCCGTAATTCTCATGTTCCATTGTGGAAGGGTTTTTTTCACCACTGGATGTCCACCTCGCTCTGAAAAGCCATCCTTTACTTCGTCATTTGACAAAACTGTCCCCAACTCGGGACACCAATTCACCGTGGTATCAGCGATATAAGTGATACGGTACTTCAGGAGGATTTTTTGTTGGCGCTCTTCAGACCAAGAATTCCAATCTTCGGCAGAGAATGTAGCTATATTGTCATCAGAATGTGCTTCAACGGATTGGTTGCCGTCTTCCTCAAATGCGCTGATTAAGGTATCAACCTTTTCAGCTTTGTCGGTGGCGCGATTATACCAACTGCTGAATAAAAGCTTAAAAATCCATTGTGTCCATTTGTAATAGTCAGAGGAGCTTGTTCTTACCTCTCTCGACCAATCAAACGAAAAACCTAGATTTCTCAATTGTTCCTTATATCGGGTTATGTTTTGTTCCGTTGTGATCGCGGGATGCTGACCTGTTTGAATAGCATACTGCTCAGCAGGCAGGCCAAACGAATCAAAACCCATTGGATGTAGCACATTAAAACCTTTGAGTCTTTTATACCGAGATATAATATCCGTTGCAATATATCCTAATGGATGGCCTACATGGAGTCCAGCGCCTGATGGGTAAGGGAACATGTCAAGAACATAGTATTTAGGACGAGAATGATCTATTTCAACTTTATAGGTTTGATCTGACTCCCATTTTTTTTGCCACTTAGATTCTATTTCTGAATGGTTGTATTGACCCATAATTTCTTTGTTTTTCTAAAAAGTGAACGCAAAGGTATAGTTACCATGAAATATTTTTCTGTTAAGAGAAACCTTTTGTATTGCGCTCTGTCTTTAGTTCGAAAATATTTCAGAAACTAACAACATGAAATGTCTTTTAAACCGTAATTATCTACGCTTTTGATTCATTGGACGCCAATTTCACAACTCAATTCAAAATGAAACATATTACTTATTTCGCGCTTACTTTTTTTTGCCTAAATGCAGGTTTTGCTCAAGAAAGTGATTCAACTTTTGTTGAAGAAAAAGTGGCCCCTATTGTAGATCAAGGAAAAGGGAATAACATAATTGAAACTAAAACCTCGACAGAGTTTTCTGATAAAACGGAAGTAAATACTGATGATTCAGAGAGTGATGTTCAGCCAAGAATTATCTACTATCCAAATGAAAACGTGTCAAACACGAATCGCTATAAATCCAATTCACGTGAGCGAAATAGTGATATCAAAACTCTTTCAGGGAATATGAGCCATAGTGGTGGTTTTTGGGGTGTTTCTTTCAGAACAACAGAGTTTAGAGATGAAGCGACAGTTATGGCGGGTATGCGCGCTGGATGGATAATCAATCGAACCTTAGGAATAGGCGTGGAAGGACATGGTATCATACCAACGGCCAAATTCGATGATATCACCAATGATGGAAGAGTGGTATTGCTCGGAGGTTATGGCGGTATGTTCATGGAATTTATTGTTTTTTCCAACCAAGTAGTTCATCTCACCTTTCCAGTCTCAGGCGGTGCTGGCTGGGTAGGATACAATCGTGATTGGGAAGATGAATTTCTTGATCCGAACGATATACCAGATCCCCTTGATCCAGATTTTAACACGAGTCAGTCCGGTTTAATAGATGGTGATGTTTTCTGGTATGTAGAGCCTGGCGTTAATATAGAGTTGAATGTTGCGCGACATTTTAGAATGGACTTTGGTGTAAGCAAAAGGTTCACCCAAGATATGGAGTTAGTCAATACTGAAACTGATGCTTTTGAAAAGCTCACTTATTATGTAACACTCAAAGTGGGTAGATTTTAATAAAGCGCACGAAAAGAACAAAGACTCGTTAAAGTGGCATTACCATCCTTGCGTGATACTACTTTTCTGATTTTTTAAGGGCATTTAAAGCTTCGCTCACATGTTTGGTAGCCATTACCGCAGAGTTAAACTTATGTATAAGCTTACCAGCATTGTCAAAAATGAATGTCACTCTACCTGGCAACAAGCCAAAAAGGTTTCGTGCTACTTTAAAAGCTTTCTCTGCTTCACCCTTTGGATCGCTCAACAATTGAAAATTAAGCCTGTGTTTGGTTGCGAAATTTTTGTGAGAAGCCACAGAGTCTTTACTTATGCCGTAAACAATAGCACCTGCATCCTCAAACTCAGAAAATTGATCTCTAAAACCACATGCTTCCAGCGTGCAGCCCGGGGTATCATCTTTTGGGTAGAAATAAATGACTTTAGGAGAATCTCCTTTTGTTAAGTCAACGACCGTTCCATGTTGGTCCTTTAGGTCTATAAGTGGTATGGAGGCACCAAGTCTAAGTTCTGTCATGATATCAAAACACCAATTTAATCGGGTTGTTTTAATTTAATTTTATCCAAGAGTATTGGGAGTAATGTTAGGTCAATGATCAGGGCAAAACTTAAGGCAATAACTAAAAATAATCCCAAGTAATAGGTTGCTCCAAAGGAGGAAAAGAGGAAGACGCTAAAGCCGGCTAAAACAATTAAAGTGGTTAAAGCCATGCCATTTCCTGTTGTTTGGAGCGTTTTGAGAAGTTTTAATTCTTTATTTTCTGTAGAAGTCTGGTAAGAAACGATGAAATGAATGGTGTCGTCTACGGCAATGCCAAAAGCGATCGCAAAAATTATTGAAGTTGTAAGGTTCAATGTTATGCCGAATAACCCCATAATTCCGGCGGTAATGATCAGTGGTAATAGGTTTGGGATAAGGCTGATTAGCGCCAGTTTAAATGACTTGAAATAAATGCCTAAAATAATCGAAACTAATAAAACCGCGAAGAATAACCCTTTCATCATTGCTTCGCTTATTAAGTGGTGACTCTTATCAATTAATGCTGTTGTACCGGTGATTTTGGCTTCAATAAGGCCATTGTCAATATGATTTTTAATGAATTTTTCAAGTGAAATATTCATTTCTTGAGTTTTACCGGACCCAACCTGTGGTATAAAGCCAATTAGCCGAGCGTACTCATTATTCCTTCCAATGACATTTGGTTGAGGTACGGAACTGTAAATTTTGAGAATGAGGCTTTTTGCTTTTGAAAATCCTAGGGAGTCTGGAAATTTAAATTGAGCATAATCTCCATTATTGACTACTTGATTTCCATATCTCAACATGGATGTTGGAGACCAAATCCGATTTACTTCCAAGCTGTCTTCTATAAACCTTGAGATTAAATCGACCTGTTTAGCAACTTCATAGTCCCAGAGGGTCTTTCCTTCTTTGATTGTGATAGCCAATTCCCAAGGTTTTGATCCGCCATAGTGGGTGTCGAGAAAATCAAAGTCTTGCCTTATGGTGTTTTCTTTTGGTAAATCAGAAAGTAAACGAGCATCAGTTTTTAAGTTTAATATTCCAATAACTGAAGCGACGAGTAGTAGAAAGACTACCGCAAAAACAGACTTTTTGAAAGGCAAAATATACTTACCGATCCAGTGAACGTTGATCAATACCCTGGCATTTCCTATGCCTTTAATGAATAGAGGCGTAATAGTAAAAGTGAATAGAAATGCGAATACAACACCGATCGCACTGAAAACCCCAAATTCTCTGATGGGCGAGATTGGCATGGTTATTAAACTAAGAAAACCGATGGCCGTCGTTACAGAAGTTAGAAAAGTAGGTAAAAAGACCTTTCTGATTGCCTTCGTAATTGACTGATCTCCTTTTTTACCGCCTATTTGATGATAGGCATTCATTAAATGAACACAATCTGAAGTCGAGGTAAATAATATTATGGGAGGAATAAGTGCGGCAATTATAGATAATGGTGTTCCTGTTAAAGCCATTAACCCGAGGGTACAAATTAGCGTGGATATGGCTACTAGAAACGGTATTAAAGCAGCACGCCAAGTAATGAAAAGATATTTTAATAGTATAAAGGAGAGAGACAATGCAAGGATCAAGAAAAGAATAAAATCATCTTGAATAAGTTGCGTAAATGCTCTTTGAGCGGGTAGACGACCGACAATTCTCACATCTTTCAGCAAACTCTGCGCTATAGCTAAGTCAATAGCCCCGAGGAGGTCTTCTGAATCTTTTATACGCGATAAGTGACTATGCTTAGATTGGAGTATGATAGACTTTTGATCTTGTGATACGAAGGATTTGAAAAGAGGATGGTTAATAAAACGTTGACTCGATTTTTCTAGGCTGATTTGATTTTTATAATTTAAAGCGCTTATGGTCATTGCTCCAATAGGAGTATCAACCAATTCGCGTAATTGTGTTGGGGATGTAACTGATTCGATGTTGGTGATTTTTTTTAATAACTCGGCTAGACTATCCAGTCGGCTTAAAAAAGCAATTTCGAAAACAGTACTATCAGTTTCGGCAATGAAGGTGATGTAATCATTGTCATAATCAAATACCTCAAGATGTTTTTGATAAAAAATTAAGTCTGGATCATCGAGCGGAAAAAATTTTTTAAAATCAAAGTCCGGTTTTAGTTCTGTTAAAAAGCTACCAAAGAAGATTAATAGGCATAGCCAAAGCCCCATTACTATGGTCTTAAATTTCTTGCTTTGGTAATTCTTAAAGTATTGGGAGATGAATCTGTTCAGCTTGGATTAATTTAGAGGCTCAAAGATAAAAATTATGAGACAATACCTCGATTTGATGCAGCATATTATGAACAATGGAGTGCTTAAAGGTGACCGAACGGGTACCGGCACAAAAAGTGTTTTTGGCTATCAAATGAGATATAATCTTGCTGATGGGTTTCCGCTAGTTACTACGAAAAAAGTTCATTTAAGATCGATTATCCATGAATTACTTTGGTTTATTAAGGGCGAGAGTAATATTAAATACCTCAAAGATAATGGTGTAAAGATATGGGATGAATGGGCTGATGAAAATGGGGATTTGGGGCCAATATATGGTGTTCAATGGCGCAGCTGGGCAAAACCTGATGGATCATCGGTAGATCAATTGGCTGAGGTTATTGATACGATAAAGAACAATCCTAATTCAAGAAGAATTATTATTAATGCGTGGAACGTGGGCGAAATTGAAAATATGGCTTTACCTCCTTGTCACGCGCTATTTCAATTTTATGTTGCTGACAACAAGCTCTCTTGCCAGCTTTATCAGCGAAGTGCTGATGTGTTTCTGGGCGTGCCCTTTAATATTGCTTCTTATGCCTTATTTACAATGATGATTGCTCAGGTCTGCGGATTAGAAGTGGGGGATTTTGTACATACTTTAGGAGATGCACATTTATATAGCAATCATTTCGAACAAGCAGAATTACAATTAGGCAGAGAAGAACGACCTTTACCCATAATGAAACTTAATGCTGAAGTAAAGAGTGTTTTTGATTTTAAGTATGAGGATTTCACTTTGGAAAATTACAATCCTCATCCCCATATAAAGGCTCCTATTGCTGTTTAACACAAAATACGGCAGTTTGTGACGTTTTATAGATCTAATTGTAACCTTCCACGTTTAAATTGACAATTATGGCTGAAAGAAGTAGTGTATTTGATATGATTGGGCCGATAATGATCGGGCCATCAAGCTCACATACCGCTGGTGTTGTTCGAATTGGTCGAACAGCCAGGAAAATCCTCGGTGTTACTCCAACAAAGGCTGAAATTACGTTTTACAATTCATTTGCTCAAACTTATGAAGGGCATGGGAGCAATAAGGCAATTCTTGCCGGTTTGATGGATTTTAAAACAGACGATGAAAGAATCAAACAAGCGCTGGATTTGGCTCATCAATCTTCTTTAGAATTTAAATTCAAGTCCGTGGGTAATGCTTCAGCTTTTCATCCCAATACACTGAAATTAGAGATTTCTAATAATGACGTAAAGACCACAGTTATTGCTGAGAGTAGAGGAGGAGGCGTGATAAGAATTCGTGAGGTGGATGGTTTTGACTCTAATTTCTCAGCGAACGCGCATACGATGATTATCAAAGCTCAGGATGTGCCTGGAAGTATAGCTTTTATTTCAAATGTCTTACTTCAGGATGATTGTAATATAGGCACCATGACCGTTTCACGGAAGGGGAAAAGTGACGTGGCTTGCTTAATATTTGAAATGGATTCAGGAGTTAAGAAAATAACGTTGGAGTATTTAAGCCATTTGAAGTGGGTGCATCATGTGAGATACATTCCAGATATAGATTATTAAACTGCATAAATAACTCAAAATACAACCTAATGAAACGACTAAATATTTTCGCACTTATCCTCATTTTTTCAGCGGTTTCTACTGCTCAGGATGCCGAGGTTTATGATTTGGCAAGATGCGTAGAGGTAGCGATCGAAAATAATCTTTCTATAAAAAGAAGTATGCTGCAGAAGGAGGGAGCAAATATTAATCTCAGGCAATCTAGAGCTTCCCAACTGCCTAGCGTTAATTTTGGTGGAAATTATGGGTACAATTGGGGTCGTTCCATTGATCCAACCACGAACCAGTTTATCACGCAGCAAATTAATTTTTCGGGAATAAACGGAAATGCGAACATGGTATTGTTTAACTGGTTTAGGTTAGCAAATAATGTTAAACAGAATCGGCTTTTATTTGAGTCTTCAACCTACGATGTTGAAAAAGCAAAGAATGATTTATCCCTCAATATTGTTACTTTTTATCTAAACGTCATTTTCAACAAAGAACTATTAGAAACAGCGGAATATCAATTGAATTCGAGTAGTGAGCAATTGCAAAGGACTCAAAAACTTGTTGCTTTAGGCGCCTTACCAATAACTAACGAGTTAGAACTTACTTCTCAATTAGCCAGTAACGAAGTTTCACTGATCAACGCACAAAATGCATTGGACTTGGCTTATCTCAACCTTAAGCAAGCCATGATGATGTCCGCTTCGGAGAACATAGAAATAAAAGTACCGGAAATAGACGTCATTGAAGATTTGATCATGACCGTGAATCCTAATGATATTTACACCACGGCTTTATCTTCTATGCCAGAAATAAAGAGTGCGGAACTACAGGTTCAAAGTGCTTTAATGGCTGTAGAGGTTGCGAAAGCAGATTTCACACCAACCTTGTCGTTAAGTGCAGGTTTTAATACCAACTATTCGGATGCTTTTAGGCAATTCGTTGTAGATCCAAATTTGGAGCAAATAGAATTTCCTACTGGTTTTGAAACCATCAGTGGTGAATCGGTGGTTGGGTTTCAATCGCAAGGAAATTTTGTTGTTGATGAAGCGGGTAAGCAATTAAGTAATAATCTCAGTCGATCCGTTTCAGTAAATTTATCTATTCCAGTATTCAATGGGTTAAGAGTCAACTCCAATGTTCAGCGATCGAAAATCGCCATGCAACAAGCAGAGATTACTGTCGTAGAGCAGAAAAATCAACTTAGACAAATAATAGAATCAGCATACAATGATGCTCAGGCAGCAGCCAAGACTTTTGATGCCTCAAATAGACAAGTAGAAGCACTGGTGGAAACTTTCAGATCCATTCAAAATCAATATAACTTAGGGGCAGCAAATTTTACAGACTACCAAGTTGCATCTAATAATTTATTTGGTGCCAAATCTGACTTGGTCAGAGCAAAGTTTGATTTTATTTTTAGAAAAAAAATCTTGGATTTTTATATGGGTAATCCCATCACAATTTAATACAAATGGCTAAAAAACGCTCAAATAACAAAATATTATACATTCTCGGTGGTGTTGTTTTCGTAATTATCTTGGTTTTGGTTGTTGGGAAACAACAAGGCTGGGTAGGTAAAAAGAAGGAATTGGAAGTCGAGTTAGGACTGGCTGAAAAAGCAAGAATCATTGAGAAAGTGAGTGCTTCTGGGGCTGTCCAACCAGTCGTTGAGGTGAAGATCAGTCCTGAAGTGCCCGGAGAAATTATTGAATTGACCATCGAAGAAGGTGATTCTGTGTCAATGGGTGATTTTCTTTTGAAAATCCGTCCTGATAATTTTAAGTCTGTTTTAGATCGAACACGAGCAAATTTAAATCAACAGAAAGCGAATAAAGCAGACGCAAAAGCCAGATTGGCGAGAGCGGATGCCTCTTATATTAGATCGAAGCTGGAGTTTAACAGACAAAAAAAGCTTTATGATCAAAAAGTAATATCAACCTCTGATTATGAATTAGCTACGGCTAATTTTGAAATTGCTGGGCAAGATCTTGAGTCTGCCAAGCAAACCGTAATTGCGGCAAATTTCATTATCGAGAGTTCCTCAGCATCAGTAAAAGAAGCCGAAGAGAATTTGAAATTGACAAGTATCACCGCTCCAATGAGTGGAATAGTATCAAAATTAAATGTAGAAAAAGGGGAAACCGTGGTGGGAACGTCACAAATGCAAGGAACGGAAATTCTTCGAATTGCAGATCTTTCTAATATGGAGGTTCGCGTTGATGTTAATGAGAATGATATAATAAGGATCAGTTATGGAGATACGGCCATAATAGATGTTGACTCTTATTCTTACATGGACAAGCAATTCAAAGGAGTCGTAACACAAATTGCAAATACGGCAAATGATAAAATTTCGGGGGATGCAGTGACAGAGTTTGAGGTTAGAATAAAAATCCTAAATAGCAGCTATCAAGATTTGCTCAAAGAGAAAGGAATGAAGTATCCTTTTCGACCTGGGATGACTGCCAGTGTAGATATTATCACTGAAGTTAAAAACAACATCCTTTCTGTTCCTTTAGCTTCAGTAACAACACGGAAAGCTGGCGAAGAAGATGATTCAAAAGAAAATGGAGAAAGCGAAAATTCTTCCTTGATAGATCAGGAAATAGATGAAGTAGTTTTTGTTGTAGAAGAGGGGAAAGCAGTGAAAAAAATAGTGAAGACTGGGATTAGTGACTTTGAGAGAATAGAAATTCTTTCAGGTGTTGTAGAAAATGATCAAGTTGTCGCTGGACCTTTTTTGGTCGTAACTAAAAGGTTAAAGGATGGGGATGCCGTAAAAGAAAAAGAGGAAGAAAAAGATGATGACAAGGAAGAAGATTAAACGCTTCTTCCTTTAGTTTAATGTGAAGAGATGCCGAAGGTCTTTAAATCTTCGGCGATCTCAAAAATGGGTAGACCAACAACATTAAAATAAGATCCTTCAATTTTATTAATACCGATCATTCCAATCCACTCTTGAATACCATAAGCACCCGCTTTATCAAAGGGTTGAAATTTCTCAACGTAATGATGAATTTCCTCAGGTCCTAGTTCTTTAAAATAAACCCTAGTTACAATTGAATTGGACCTAAACTTTTTATCATCGCTTATACAATAGCCGGTAATCACTTCATGAATATTGTTGGACAGGACTTGTAACATACTCACCGCCTCATCATATGTATTTGCCTTTTCTAAGGATTCATTATTTATTATAACAGTGGTATCTGCGGTTAACAAAACTTCGCTACTTAAACCCTTTCGATAGGCTTCATTTTTAATTTTAGCTAAGTATTTGGCAATTTTATTTTTTTCCAAGTCGAACGGATACTTCTCATCAATATCTAAAGACATTGTCTTAAAATGATAACCAGCATCGCTGAGGATCTGCTTGCGTCTTGGGCTATTGGAACCTAGAATCAAATGGGGTGTGGAACTCATCTTTTTGTATGGAGCTGAATAAAAATCCTGAAATAACTTTTGGGTAAAAATAGGTCGACTTTTGAGGAAGGGTATATCCACTGTAGCAAGTCTGTTTTACAGTTTCAATTGGAATGTCTTTTGTGATCAACGCAAATTGTGAATCACCTCTATTTACCGCACTGAGACATTCTGTAAAATTTCTTTGAAAGGAGATCTTGTCCGACGTGACTTGATTTTTTTTCTTAATACCGATTATTTTTTCAAATATGAAATAATGCATTACGGTTAAGTCTAGTTCTTTTATTGCTTTGGGGAAATTCCAGGCCATGGAATCTAATTTCTCAGCTTTTAGCCGAATTTTGTAAGCGTTATTATTTACTAATAAACCAAAGGCCCATTTTTTCCCCAAGATGATTTCATTTACGTCATAGGCATTGTCAAGTTCTTTAATGACAAAATCCTCATCGAGCTGCTTTAGTAGCCAATCTTCGCTGAATTCACTTATGTTATGAACCAATCTATGTGTAGGTAAGATTCTCAGGTCGTCAGATTCAGTATTGGTGAGGTACATCAAATGGAAATTATAACCTTCTTGTCCATTATGATCAGGATTTGCGTTGGATTCCTCTTTTTGATATTGTAGACTACCTTCATATCGATGATGTCCATCAGCCAAAATGATTTGTTTATCCTTTATGAGAGCAACAAACTTGCTAATTATTTCAGCATCATGAATGACTCCCAACACATCTCGTACCCCTTGATAATCTTCTACTTCATAAATAGGGTTGTTAATACACTCATCAAGAAAGGGTTCTAAGAGGTGATTTGCATCGGTATAAAGGCCATGTGTTGGGCTAATGTTAAGTTGAGTCTCATTTAGAATGTCTTTTCGATCTGACACAGAATGAGGCATAGTACTTTCATGTCTCAGGATAATTTTCTCTTCCCAATCAGCTATTTTGATATTACTAATAAACCCTTTTCTGCAAAACTCCTTAGGGCTACCTGGAAGAGTGAAGTATTGATAATAGGCATAAATACCAGGTAGATGATCTTTTCTTATTATTCCATCGACCTTCCATTGTTGCAATGTACGACGAGCAAGATCTTTTACCTTACCATCGCCACGAGGTACAGATAAGTGTATACTGTTGTAATCCTGATCATACAGCTTCTTTCTTTGTTTTTCTGACACCACATCAAACAATGGAGATACCAAATCGTCGATTGGTGGTGTCTTTTCAGGGTTATATCGCCAAGCACTTATCGGTCTTATTTCTGCCATTTAGGATATATAAAACAAATTGAATAGGGTTTTATTAGATCTACGCTTCATTAAGTCTTCTTTTCCAAGCTTTACTGGATTTATTGGCGCTAAAATTAATTTTTTGAGCTTTTTCCATGGTAGCAACAAAAATGGCTGCTACTTTTTGGTAGTCCTCAGTCATCGAAGAAGCAAACTTTTCTGGCTCGTAATACTTCTCTACAAACTTGGTTGTAAAAGATCCATCTATAAAAGTGGGATGATTCAATACAAATGAACAAAAGGGTAAAGTAGTTTTGATGCCAGCTATTTTGTACTCATCAATGGCTCTTTTCATGCGACTGATGGCCTCATCTCTATCTTTTCCATGAACGATGAGTTTAGCGATCATAGGATCATAATATATGGGAATATCCATGCCTTCTTCGTAACCGTCATCTACTCGTACGCCAAGACCTTGAGGACGGACATATTGATGCAAGCTACCTGTGTCCGGTAAAAAGTTATTTTCCGGGTCCTCAGCGTATACTCTCACTTCAATACTATGACCGTTGATCTTTAATTCATTTTGCTTTATTGCTAAAGGCTGTCCTTCGGCAATTTTTATTTGCTCTTTTACTAGATCCAAACCTGATATCATTTCAGTAACAGGATGTTCCACTTGCAATCGTGTGTTCATTTCTAAAAAGTAGAAATTTTGCTGATCGTCAGCGATAAACTCTACAGTTCCGGCTCCATAATAATTTACTGATCTAGCCACATTTACTGCCGCTTCTCCAAGTTTTTTTCTTACTTCATCTGTAACAACAGGTGAGGGCGCTTCTTCAATTACTTTTTGATTTCTCCTTTGAATGCTGCATTCTCTTTCAAAAACGTAAAGAATATTTCCATGCTGATCACCCAAAATTTGCACTTCGATGTGTTTTGGATTGTTTATGAATTTTTCTATGAAAACTGAGTCATCTGAAAAAGAGTTTTTTGCTTCACTTACCGCTCTCTCCATTTGTGATTCAAAATCTTCTGGATTTTCAACAATTCTCATTCCTTTACCACCGCCACCGGCACTGGCTTTGATCATGATAGGGTAGCCTATTTTTTCTGCAATTTCTTTTGCAACAGCCACGTCACTGATTGGCTCTTCCATTCCCGGTACCAAGGGAACGTCAAACGCTTTGACAGCATTTTTCGAGGTAAGTTTATCACCCATAACTTCAATAGCATGAGCTGATGGCCCAATGAAAATTAAACCTTCCTCTGCTACACGCTTGGCGAAGGCAGCATTCTCTGATAAAAAACCATATCCAGGGTGAATCGCATCTGCTCCGGTAGTTTTACATGCGGCTATTATTTTATCCATTACCAAATAGGACAAAGAGCTTGCTGCTTCACCGATATGGATAGCTTGATCCGCATATCGGACATGAAGGGCAGATTTGTCGGGCTCACTATAAACGGCGACAGTGAGAATGCCCATCTCTTTAGCCGATCGCATAATTCTCAATGCTATTTCACCTCTATTTGCTACTAATATTTTTTTAATTTTGGCCATAAGTCATTGACAAGTAAAAACGCAAGTGTAACAATTAATTGGCGCATTATTCATATTTAAGAAATAGGAGATACAAACTTTGGGGCAATCTTTATTAAATGTTAGTTTTGTGCTTCTTTTAAAAGAGTGCGGAATTAAAAATAACGAATGGATTTATTTAAAAAAATACTGAGCAACAGAGGTTCTCTTGGTCAGTACTCGTATTTTGATAATAATTTTTACATGTTTCCTAAACTGGAAGGTGAGATAGCACCCCGTATGCAGTTTAATGGAAAGACTGTGCTGACTTGGAGTTTGAATAATTACCTAGGCCTTGGAAATCATCCTGAGGTGAGAAAGGCAGATGCGGATGCAGCTGCAGATTGGGGATTGGCATATCCAATGGGAGCAAGAATGATGACAGGTAATACCAAATATCATGAGCAGCTTGAAGAAGAATTAGCTTCGTTTGTACAGAAAGAAGCAGCCATGCTTTTGAACTTTGGTTATCAAGGTATCATGTCCGTTATTGATGCTTTAGTAGATAGAAAAGACGTTATTGTATATGATGCTGAGGCTCATGCCTGTATCATAGATGGTTTGAGAATGCATTTAGGTAAGCGCTTTGTGTTTCCTCATAACGACATGGAGAATTTCGAAAAACAATTAGTGAGAGCACAGAAACTTACCAAAGAGTCTGGTGGAGGAATCCTAGTGATCACCGAAGGTGTATTTGGAATGTCTGGAAACATGGGAAATCTTAAGGAAATCGTCAAGCTAAAAGAGAAATTTGATTTCAGATTACTTGTAGACGATGCGCATGGTTTTGGTACTATGGGAGCAACCGGTGCAGGAGCAGGTGAGGAGCAAGGTGTTCAGGATCAAATAGATATCTATTTTTCTACTTTTGCTAAGTCCATGGCTAGTATAGGTGCTTTTATCTCAGGAGATGCGAATATCATGGATGTGCTTAGGTACAACGTGAGATCTCAAATATTTGCTAAGTCATTACCAATGCCGTTGGTAATAGGAAATTTAAAGCGTCTTGAGTTACTAAGAACGCAACCAGAGCATAAGGAAAAGCTTTGGGTTATTGTGAATGCTATTCAAAATGGGTTTAGAGAAAAAGGTTATAACATAGGCACAACTCAATCTCCAGTAACACCAGTTGTAATGAATGGTGATACGCTTGAGGCTGTAAACTTGGTGAAAGATCTACGTTTAGAGCATAGTATATTCTGCTCCGTTGTAGTTTATCCTGTAGTTCCAAAAGGGACAATTATATTGAGGATCATTCCTACAGCATCTCACTCACTAGCGGACGTAGACGAGACGATTATTGCTTTTGAGGCGGTAAAAGAAAAACTCGATGCGGGTGTTTATAAAGAAGCGGGAGTTGAAGGAGCATATGCCCATTAAAAAAGAAATAAGGGCTTTTTTAAGCCCTTATGATACTTTTTTCAGTTATTTTCATAAATTGCCAACAAAAGAATAACAATAACCTTAAAGATCTATCAATATGAAAAGATTCGAACAACTTCAAGAATTATTAAGCTCATTGGAAGGTGATTTCCAAAAGTTTTATGACAAAGGGAATTCAGCTGCTGGAACTCGTGTGAGAAAAGGCATGCAAGAGCTTAAAAACTTATCTCAAGAGATAAGAATTGAAGTTCAAGACATGAAAAACGAAGAAGGCGCATAGTCTTTAGTATTTCATGATAATTTGAATAAAAAGGGCCATAATCATGTCCCTTTTTTTTATGTCATTTCAGCTCTAAATTTGGATGCTAGCTCTGCAGAACCTTCGATTAAAGGAAGCCTCATATAACCTTTAATAATTTCTTTACACATGAGACCTGTCTTAATCGAAGTTGGATTACCTTCTTCAACAGATAGTTTATAGATGCTTTGCATATGTTCATTTAATACGGAAGCTTCTTCATACTTTCCGTCAAGACCAGATCTAACCATAGTACTAAACTTTTCTGGAATTAGGTTGGCTGCCACTGAGATAATACCATGTCCACCGATCATAATAGTTTCAAGGGCATTTGAGTCATCGCCAGATAGCATAAGAAAATGGCTATCTACTCCGTTTCGTATTTCTCTATATTGGCTCAAATTACCAGAAGCTTCTTTCAGCCCAATAATATTGTCATGCTTGCTCAAGGCTACTGATGTCGCACTTTCTATGTTTGATGCTGTTCGAGCAGGTACATTATATAATATAACAGGACATGGGCTGCTGTCGGCAATAGCTTCGTAGTGAGCTAAAATACCCTTTTGACTAGGTCTATTATAATATGGTGAGGCGCTCAAAATAGCAGTGACAGGATAATCACGTAAAACTTGACTTTTTTCACAAATTGCGTAGGTGTTGTTTCCACCTAAACCAAAAACGATTGGTTTTCTTCCCTCGATGTAATCAATACTTTTTTCAAGAACTTCTATTTGTTCTTCCCAAGCGATAGTAGGAGATTCCCCTGTTGTGCCCATTACTACCAAGTAGTCTACCCCACCGTCGATTACGTAGTTTATAAGCTTTTTGAGGCTTACAAAATCGACTGAGCGATCTTCGTTGAATGGTGTGACTAGGGCAACCCCAGTTCCGATTAAGTCATTCATTAGACTCTATTAGTTTTAAATATTTAATGAGTTCAGAGGCTTTGTTATTGGCATGAGCACATTTTACTATTAAATCAAATTTTTTATTTGAATCTTCATTCTCTGAGATACCCACTTTGAAGTTAGATTCGGCCTTTGTAACTAAGTAGTTGATGGCATAATTATTTTCGTCATCAAGGCAAATGAGTAAATCTTGCTTTTGTCCTAAAAGCAATTCCACATTTTTGTTTGGTCTGAGGGACCCCCAAAAGTCAAATTGATTTAAATCAATTGAAGAAGGTTGCAACTTACCACTATCGACGGTATGAAAACCAAGTGACGTAACTTTTTTTCCTTCTTCCTTTAATAGCTGGATTAGGTCTTTTACTTGATATTTGATGAATAGATCTGTGTTATAGATTATTCCAACTTTGTCACATTTATGAAAACTATAACTAGAAGAAGAGAGGTGGCTTCTCAGCATCATCTTGTATTTAAACCATATGATTTTCGACTTAAGCATTGCTGATCATAATCTGAAATTCAGTTTCCGATAATACTGTGGTATTTAACTTGGTAGCCTTTTCTAGTTTGGCAGGACCCATATTATTTCCTGCTAATAAATAATCTGTTTTAGAGGTTATGCCACTTCCTATTTTCCCACCCATTTCCTTTATCATAGCTTTAAGAGAATCTCTTTCAAAGTTGTCAAAAACCCCACTAACTACCACCTGTTTACCTGCGAAAATTTGCGGTCTATCTACAGTTATTTTTTTTGATTGTTCAAGTTGAAGTCCTGCGTTTTTCAGATTTGAGATGATTTTCAGATTTTCTTCCATTGAAAAGTAATCCACAACACTTTCTGCAATTCTTCCACCTATTTCATCTACATTATTCATTTCTTCGATTGACGCCTCTCCAATTAGCTCAATAGAACCAAAACTGTCAGCTAATTTTTCAGCGACTGTTTTTCCAACATATCGAATACCAAGCCCAAATAGCAATTGAGGAAATGCTTTGCTTTTCGACTCCTCAATAGAGCTAATGATATTTTGCGCACTTTTCTCTCTTATTGATCTAGTTTTTGACTCACCAGTCTCTTCATCTATCAGCTCAAACTCCAAACCATTGATTTGCTCGAAAGTCAACGTATATAAATCTGACAGGTTTTGGATTAAATGCTTTGATAAGAGACCTTTAATGGTACTAGGTCCCAGGTTGCTAATATCCATCGCATTTCTTGAAATGAAATGTTCGACTCTGCCACTGACTTGCGGAGGGCATGTTTTTACATTTGGACAATAATGGTTCGCTTCGCCTTCCTTTCTTATTAAAGGCGTTTCGCATTCAGGGCAGTTACTTATGTAGGCTAGTTTATCTGAATTAGCATGTCTCTTGTCGAAATTTACAGCCGTAATTTTTGGAATTATTTCGCCCCCTTTTTCCACAAAGACAATGTCGTTGATTCTAATGTCTAATCTTTCTATTTCATTTGCATTGTGCAATGAGGCTCTTTTGACCGTTGTTCCAGCAAGAAGCACGGGCGCTAATTCGGCCACAGGAGTGATAGACCCTGTTCTTCCAACTTGATAGCTGACAGCCTTAAGTTTTGTTTCTGCCGCTTCCGATTTGTATTTGTAAGAAATAGCCCATCGAGGACTTTTGGCTGTAAAGCCGAGCTCCTCCTGTTGTTGTTTGTTATTTACTTTTATGACAATACCATCCGTTTCCAATGGCAGTTCTTTACGTTTATATTCCCATTCGTCGATATACTCAAAGACTTCTTCTATTGTATGACATTTGCGGTAGGTAGGGGATATGTTAAAATTTAAGCCTTCTAATAGCTCTATTGATGCTTCATGAGATGTTTGTTCAGGCACTTCGCCTAACAGGCTGTACAAAAAACAATCCAGCTTACGAACTGCCACAATGGAAGAGTCTTGCATCTTTAATGTTCCGGAAGTTGTATTTCGGGGATTGGCAAGTAAGGCTTCTCCGTTTTTTTCTCGAGTTTTATTTAGCTCTTCAAAGGTTTCCTTAGGCATAAAAACCTCACCTCTAACTTCAAATGAGAGGATGTTGTTGGTTTGGAGTCTTAAAGGAATGGATTTGATGGTTTTCACATTGTTAGTAACGTCATCGCCTTTTACTCCATCCCCTCTCGTCACACCTCTCAAAAGCACACCGTTTTCATATGTCAAACTGATAGCTACACCATCAAATTTTAGTTCACAAAAATATTCATAGTCGCCTGTACCTAAGCCTTTTAGAACTCTTTGATCGAACTCAATTAGGTCCTCTTTATTATAAGTGTTGCCAAGCGATAGCATGGGGTACTTATGAGTGATTGTATCAAATGATTTAGTTACTTTCCCGCCAACCCTGTGGGTAGGCGAGTCTGGTTGGACGTATTCAGGATGCTCATTTTCTAATAATTCAAGTTTTTTGAGAAGTTGATCAAATTCGAGATCCGTTATTGCACTTTGATCCTTATTGTAATAAAGGTCAGCGTAATAGTTCAACTCACGAGTGATTTTGACTATTTCTTCTTGTAAGAATACTTTTTCCATGTACTAATAGATATTTGACAAATCTAATAAGTTGAAGGGTATAGAAATAGGTGGATAAAAGATAATATAACCTTAATTTTGCGCGGGCAATGAAAGAAGATCAAAAACGATATGATATTTTAAGTCAAGCAGAAATTTGTTTTGGAGAGAAAGGGATTTACAATACAAAGTTGCAGGATATTGCATCATTATTAAAGATCAGTAAAAAGACGATATACAAGTATTTTGCAAGTAAAGATGAGTTGGTAAAAACGGTATATACTCAGAAGGCTATTACAATGAATACTGAAGCTAGTAGTTTGGCCAAAAATGAGAAACTGACTTTTGTTGAAAAAATGATTAGGGTATTAGCGCTAATAAAAAAAGAGCTTTATTATATCAGTCCTATTGTTGTAAGCGATTTAAAAGCTTCTGATTCCGAAATCAAAGGGGTAATTACTTCTTACATGGAGCATGCTGTTTTTGAACGATTTATTGGTTTGTTAAGACAAGCAAGCAATTCTGGTGAGTTAAAAGAAAATGTGCATATAGAAGCTACAGGACTACTTTATAGAGATGCTTTAATGAGTTTTTTATTGATGCATCATCAGGTGAATATTCCCGAGCATATTAAAGTCAATTTAAGACCAGTTGATATTTTGATCAGAACGCTGGTGACTATATTTAAGGGGATACTTACCTCAGAATCAATTAAAATATTCGATGAGATGCTTGACGAAAGAGGTATTATCAAGCATGGGAATTAATTCAACTTCATGTTAAAAAGAGCGCTAGATGTGTTTTTGCAATCCGAATCAGTGGAGATTGTGAAACAAGCCGCAGCTAATCTGACTATTCGAACGTATGCTGTTGGGGGATCCGTTCGAGATCTTATTTTGCAAAGAGAGTCAAAGGATATCGACTTTGTATGTTTAGGAAGTGGTATCAAACTTGCCAAAGAAGTAGCGAGGTTAGTAGGACCTGAATGTAGTTTGGCTGTTTATAAAAATTTTGGAACTGCTGCTATTAAGTTTAAGGAATTTGAATTAGAGTTTGTAGGTGCTCGAAAAGAATCTTACCGGCAAGACTCTAGAAACCCTGTCGTCGAAGATGGCACGCTAGAGGAAGATCAGAATCGTCGTGATTTTACTATTAATGCATTGGCAATATCTCTTAACGAGCAAGATTTTGGACAACTAGTAGATCCATTTGATGGAGTTGGACATATTGCTAAAAAAACAATAGTAACTCCTCTTGACCCCCATATCACTTTTTCTGATGATCCATTAAGAATCATGCGGGCCATTCGGTTTGCAAGTCAGTTAAACTTTGATATTGAAGCTAGTACATTTGAGGCGATAATGGCTACCAAGGACAGGCTGTCCATTATTTCCCAAGAAAGGATCACTGATGAATTAAATAAAATTATTCTTTCACCAGTGCCAAGCTATGGTTTTAAACTTCTTTTTTCTTCTGGAATATTGGCACTAATATTTCCAGAAATGCATGATCTTCAGGGTGTTAAAACGATAGACGGTCAGACGCACAAAGATAATTTCTATCATACATTGCAGGTATTGGACAATATTTCTAAGGAGACAGATGATTTATGGTTGAGATGGTCGGCGATTTTGCACGACATAGCCAAGCCAGCTACTCAAAGGTTTTCTAATAAAGTGGGGTGGACCTTTCATGGACATGAAGATCTGGGCGCTCGCTGGGTGCCAAAAATTTTTAAAAGGATGAAGTTGCCACTTAATGAGCATATGAAATATGTTCAAAAATTAGTAAAACTGCACTTAAGGCCGATAGCACTTGTAAATGAAAAAGTCACTGACAGTGCAATTAGAAGGTTATTATATGAGTCTGGTGAGGATGTTGAAGATTTGATGATCTTATGCAAGGCGGATGTTACTTCTAAGAATCCTGAACGTGTGCGGAAGTATCAGGCTAACTTTATAAGAGTTGAAAGAAAAATAGAGGAGGTAGAGGCTCGAGATCATTTGAGAGATTTTCAACCACCGATATCTGGAGAATTAATTATTGAGACCTTTGGGATAAAGCCATCTAGAGTTGTTGGGGATATTAAGAACAGTATTAAAGAAGCTATTCTTGATGGAGAAATAAAGAATAACTTCGAGGAGGCACACGGCTTGATGTTAAAGCTTGGAGTTAGGAGCGGTTTAACATTAAAGTCAAACTAATTTATATTTTTGCGATCTAATAAAAACACGAACACTAATATGAGATACGTTGTAATATTATTTTTATTTATTACCAGCATTTTTGCGAATGCCCAAGAGGCAAAAACTAAAAGTGACACATTACCTTATGAGTTGAGAAAACAAGCTTTTATTTATACTGCTGCTAGACAATACAATGATCCGGCAATTGCGAGAATGGCCTTGTACAATTTGCTGGCACTGAACCCCAATAGCGCGCCGATTTTAGATACACTAGCCAAGATTTATTATGAATATCAACAATATGCGTCAGCGGCATTAGTCGCACAGGATGCCATGCAACTAAATCCAAATGATCTCTATGCAGTAGAAATAGCAGCGTCAGCCTTTGATAACTTAGGGGTTAAAGTTAGAGCAATAGCCAATTTTGAAAAATTATATCTGGCCAAGAATGACCTGACAATTTTATATAAAGTTGCATTCTTACAATTCGAATCAAAAAAATATGGGGAAAGTCTAAATAATATTAACACGATTTTATCCGCGTCAACTTCGGATAAGTTGAAGTTGTTTTTTCCTACTAATAATGGGCGGGGACAAGAAGTATCTTTAAAAGCAGCGGCAACAAGACTGCAGGCCATGTTAGAACAAGATAAGGGCAATGTAGATCGTGCTAAGGAGCTTTTTAACAAGGCGTTAGAAATGGTGCCAGATTTTGAGATTGTTAAAAATCAGCTAGCAGAAATTAAATAGATTTTTCCTCAGCACATTGTTTAAGACTGGAGAGCCAGTGAAGTAATGTGCTGTGTAATTTTTGATGACTATAAAAGATTGTTTGGATACCCTCTAATGATTGTTCAGTGGTAACAATCGTCTGATTTCCTTCGATTGCTTCAAACTTCCAAGTATGAATCATTTTTTTACCGTTCAACAGACCCGTCCAAACGACTAGCTCCTGTTGTTTGATTTTCCGCAAGATAGATTTAGATTTTTGTCCATCACACTTGCATTTAAATTCTTGACCGACATGAACTTGATTGACATGAACGTCTGAGATTTTTTGATTCCATTTTGGCCAACCTTCGATATCTAAAAATATATTCCATAGATCTTCAATCCGCGCATTTATAATTGTGGATTGTCTATCCCGAATATTTGCTTCCTCATTGATTCGTCCTGCTTCTGCTAGGGCAATTAAATTTTTCATAAATATGAGCGTTTAATATCATAAACAGATGAACCAAGTTAACGCGTTTGGAGGCTTATTTTGTCAAATATGACTTGATTTTAACAATCATTTTTTCATTTAAAAAGAGCGTAATGTTCTTCCTAAAGGGCGGCTAAGACCGAGCCCCCAATATATTCCTTCAACACCAAAAGAAGAATTTGAAAATAAATATTACCGGAGAGGTTGCTAATGGGATATCAAATGTATTGGTCAGGCCTAGGACCAATGTTTTATTGGGTTCTGGAAGTATTATTCCTCGAAGAGGATATCAAATAAAGATCAAATATCCTAGTTCAGATCCTCGCTTGCTTATGAAGTTTCTTGACAAATCTTACTTCTTATGTTCATGTTTACTTAACTATTTTTTATAGCTAAAAGGCTTCATTAATATTTATGTAGAAACCTTGGGTATCTTCTCCCCAAGCATAGTCAAGTCGAATTCGTATTTTTTCCTTAGGGTCAATTTCATATCTAAGTCCGAGACCATAGCTTGGTAGAAGATGATTGAATTGACCAAAATCTGAACTTACGGCACCAACACCTCCAAAGACTGAACCCACGATCCTTTTGAATAAATACCGTCGAACCTCAGTCTGCAATACTGTTTGATGATTATCCCTGTAAGCGCCGTTGAAATAGCCTCTCATTTGCTTTGAACCACCAAGTCTCGCCAGATTATAAAAAGGGGGTTGTCCCATAACTGATTGATGGTAGAGTTGGAAGCCTAATTCCCAAGAAGATCCGGCATAGACATATTTTCTCGCATCAAATATGAAATTGGTGAATGGATAATCACCAATTAACTTCTCCTCAAAGCGTGATAATTGAACTTCGATATAAAAACCTGATTTTGGACAAAATAGGTTATTTCTTCTATCCCAAATCATATTCAAGCCATATCCGAAGACATTTCCACCTTCAATCCCATTCACTTCATTTTGTTCAAGACCCCCATTTTCCATTGTACTTAGATTTAAATAGGAATCGAAAAAGACCGCAGGCCCGATATAAAGGTTTTTATGTTTTTTTAACCAAGTAAACTCTAGCCGTATATATTCTGCATCATATGATTCTGCACTGTCTAGCGAAATATCGCTTCCAATACCATAATATTCATAAGGAAAATTGAAGTAACTCAATTCACCACGAATCCAATTTTTATCTTCATTTAGGAAGATGTTAAATGGGTTTTGGAATAGAATTTGATTTTCCAAGGTGTACACAAAAACGTTTTGCATGTTGGAAGGCTTTTTCAAAGTATTTTTACCTACTCTGAAATAAACAATATCTGCGGTTCCAAATCCAAGGCTAGTTTCCGGTGAGAAGAAAATAACAGGAAGTATAATAATTCCTTTCTCTTTTTTTTCAGTGCTAAGGCTGTCTTGTGAGTAACCACGAAAAAACAGAGATAGAAAAAGAAATAAGAGCCAAAGTTTTTTAATTGTCATACAATCCCAATTCGTATCGAAACGTTGTTACGTGTGCTTTTTTCATCGTTATATGAAGTGGCTTATTACCACGAATGTAATATAAGATGGAATAAATATCCTTAAACATAATTAAAGTACAACTATATTCGATGCTTGAAGACCTCAAATAAAGATTGAATCTTGACCGCTTACATTTGAATGAAAAGAAGAAGTTTTATTGAATTTATAGGAAAAGGGACTTTAGCTGTTCCATTGCTCCAACTAGGGCTCAGTGGATGTAGTTCTGATATCGAGGAGGGAATTGTTGCCAACAATCTTGATGAACTTGTATTGACTGAAGGACTCGATTACGAGATTCTAGTCAAATGGGGAGATAGGATTGGTGGGGACATGTTTTTTGGTTACAACAATGATTATACAGCTTTCATACCACAAACAAATGATGAAGCATTATTATGGGTAAACCATGAGTATATCAATACTTTCTGGGTATCGGGCTATGAACGAAATGGTGTAATCACAAGGCATCTCAGGCAGGTAGAAGAGGAAATGAGGAATGTTGGCGGTTCGATATTAAAGCTAGTGAAGGATGGTGGGAATTGGAAAGTTGACTTCCATAGTTCTTCCAATTTTCGCTTTGACGCCAATTCTAAGATTCCTTTTGAATGGTGTGAGGGTATTGCTGGTCGAACTTTTGCTTTAGGTACATTAGGTAATGGCGGTGGAGGATTAACTCCTTGGGGCACAATTTTGACATGTGAAGAAAATTATGATCTTTTTTATGGAGAAAGAGATTATAAAAGCGTGGGCTATTTTCCAAGTCCTCTAGAATGGGAGACTTTTACAGGTCGCCCAACGGAGCATTATGGTTGGGTTGTAGAAGTAGACCCAATCAATAAGACGGCAGTAAAACATGTTGCGCTGGGAAGATTTGCTCATGAATGCGCCACTGTTCATGAATTAGTGGATAAGAGAGTTGTTATTTATTCTTGCGATGATCAGAATGGAGGTTGTTTGTTTAAGTATATCTCTGATGAACCAAGTAAAATTTACCCAGGTAAGTTACATGTTGCGAATACTATCACTGGACAATGGGTGACCTTAGATTATGATAATCCCTTATTGAATCAATATTTCGATTCCGAAACAGAGATGCTTGTTCGATGTAGAGAAGCGGCTGCTATGGTAGGAGGTACAGCACTTGATAGACCGGGAAACATAGAAATAGATCCCATAGATGGAAATGTCTTGATTTCATTGACTAACAATCTTTCAAAAGGTAATTACCATGGGTCAATAGTCAAGTTAAAGGAATTAGCAGGTTATGATGGGCTCAAGTTTGAGTTTGATATGTTTTTGACAGGAGGAAAAGAGACTGGTTTTTCATGCCCAGACAACTTAAGCTTTGATAAGGCAGGTAATCTGTGGTTTGGTTCTGATATACCAGTATCACAAATTGGGAAAGGAGAATATGCGCCATTTGGCAATAATGGATTATTCGTGCTGTTTAGGAATGGAGTAAAAGCGGGTCAGGTTATTCAAGTAGCAAGTGCTCCAAATGATGCAGAGTTTACAGGGATGTATTTTGATGCAAAAGGAGAAACGCTCTTTTTAAGTGTGCAACATCCCGGAGAGATGTCAAGTTCAGAAAAAACGACCAGCCATTGGCCTCTTGGAGGTAATGAACCTCCTATGCCAGCAGTTGTTGCTATCAAAGGGGAGTTTTTAAATGCAATACAATCAAAAAACGCATAATTGTAGAACCTTTTTTAGCTTGCAAAAGTTAATAGTCACATATGGAAAAAATCACATTGGGATCAGGTTGTTTTTGGTGCATCGAGGCTGTTTTTCAACGACTAAACGGAGTTGAATCGGCTGTTTCAGGATATTCTGGAGGAAAGACTAAAGATCCATTTTATAGAGAAGTTGTTGCGGGTAAAACGGGCCATGCTGAGGTTATTCAGGTCACGTATGATCCAGAAATAGTATCACTTGAAGAGGTTCTAGAGGTGTTCTGGAAAACGCATGATCCTACTACGCTGAATAGTCAAGGTCATGATATTGGTACGCAATATAGATCTGTAGTCTTTTATCATAATGAACATCAGAAAAATGTAGCTGTGGATATTATGAAACTATTAGAGGATGCCGGTATTTGGCCAGACCCTATTGTTACGGAAATAAGTAAGCTAGATGTTTTTTATCCTGCGGAAAATTATCAACAAGATTATTTTAATGAAAATAGAAATCAACCGTACTGTCAGTTTGTCGTAGCACCAAAAGTCAGAAAGTTTAAAGAGATTTTTGCTGACAAAGTGAAGTCTAACTGACCGAATTCAAGAGCATCGTAAGATTTTATGTTTAATAATTTAAGAGGGTAATCAATTATTCGTAGAGCAACAAATAAGCGTTTTTGTGACGAATTAATCATCTTCAATTGCTTGAATTATTGAATTTATTCTGCGCTCATTTTTTGTCTTATAATTCACTTTCATTCAGGATTAGCCTGGTAGTAGTGGGTAGTGTGACAAGCAAAGATTCTTTTACACCTGATCTTTATGGAGAAAAAGTAATGGGCATGATTTTGAATCAAATGTTGATTGAAGGTGAAATGGTTTTTTGAGGTCTGTTTTATAGTACGAGCAATATCTAAAAGAGCTCGATTCGCAAACAAAAGTAATTCAAGTGAGGCTTATTTAATCTGTCAAGTTTTGCACACTCTTATGTCTATGATTGCTGGCTTCATAATGAAAAATATTTTAGCTCGAATACATCCTCATTACCCGCAGTAAGCCCAAAGTTCCATGGTCGTTGTAATTAAAAATGAATGAGTACCGGCTCAGCCTATTACTTGCTGAAGTAATACTGGATGGCTACTTGTTATCTCAATTTTCTAAGGAAATCCTTCAGATTGGGTTTATCAGCGTTAGAATGTAGGTTTTTAAACCGATTGATCAATAGAATAGACCATTTGTAAGAGATATGCTTAAATCTTCTATTTGATGTAGGACTTCCTTTCTTAGTAAAAAAGAAATGGAGCATTACTGGTTTGCGTATCAAGTTAAATGGGGATCTAGGCTTCATTGGATCTATGAGCTTGCTTCCAAAT